>NZ_JAYSJZ010000090.1:0-55607 GCF_043726815.1 Lacisediminihabitans sp. | reverse complement strand
CGGTGACCGGGAGTTCGGCTACATCCAGACCCGCCTCGGTGTCGCCCGCAAGACCGTGGTCGGCCACGTCTCGAACCCGGCGGTCACCGCGAAGGTGGGCACGTGGTGCAGGGCGGCCGCCGGCTGGGCCGCCACCCGCGAACTCAAGCTCGCCCGCTTCGGCGACAACATGCGGTTCGTCGCGGTCACCGAGGGCGACAAGACCGAGGCCGAGCTGCAGTTCGGCGTGCAGGTGAACACCTGGGGAGTGAACGACCTGGTCGAGGCGGTGGATGCCGCGGCCGAGTCGGACGTGGATGCCCTCGTCGCGGAATACGAGGAGCTCTACGACGTGGCGGCCGAATTGCGCGTCGGCGCCGAGCGTCACGAGTCGCTGCGCTACGGCGCGCGGATCGAGCTCGGGCTTCGCTCCTTTCTCGAGGCGGGGGGCTTCGGGGCGTTCACCACGAGCTTCGAAGACCTGGGCGGGCTGCGTCAGCTGCCGGGCCTCGCCGTGCAGCGGCTGATGGCGGACGGCTACGGCTTCGGCGCGGAGGGCGACTGGAAGACGGCCGTGCTCGTGCGCGCCGCCAAGGTCATGGGGTCCGGTCTGCCGGGCGGCGCCTCCCTCATGGAGGACTACACCTACGACCTCACCCCGGGCCACGAGCTCATCCTCGGTGCCCACATGCTCGAGGTGTGCCCGTCGCTCACCACCTCGCGGCCGCGGCTGGAGGTGCACCCGCTCGGCATCGGCGGCCGGGAGGACCCGGTTCGCCTGGTCTTCGACACCGACGCCGGGCCGGGCATCGTCGTGGCCCTGAGCGACATGCGGGATCGCTTCCGCCTCGTTGCCAACGTGGTCGAGGTCGTGCCGCTGCCCGAGCCGCTGCCGAAGCTTCCGGTGGCGCGAGCGGTGTGGAGACCGGAGCCCGACTTCGCCACCAGTGCCGCCGCGTGGCTCACCGCGGGAGCGGCGCACCACACCGTAATGTCGACAGCGGTGGGCCTCGACGTCTTCGAGGACTTCGCAGAGATTGCGAAGAGCGAACTCGTCGTGATCGACAAGGGCACGAATCTGCGAAAGTTCTCTCGAGAGCTGCGCTGGAACCAGGCCTACTACCGCCTCGCCCGGGGGCTCTGAACCGCCGGAGAAACGACCAGGGAGGATTCGGATGGCGAACATCACCGATGTCGCTCGTCTCGCCGGGGTCTCGCACCAGACGGTGTCGCGGGTGCTCAACAACGAGAACACCGTGCGCCCGAGCACCAAGGCGCGGGTGGAGGCGGCGATCGCCGAACTGCGCTACCGGCCGAGCATGGTCGCGCGCGCCCTGGTCACCCGCAAGACGCGCACGATCGGCCTGATCAGCACCGGAAACCCCCTCTACGGTCCGTCCAGCACGGCGCTCGCCTTCAACGAGGCCGCGCGAGAGGCCGGATACCAGGTGACGATCGCGAGCATGTCGAACTCCGATCGCGCGGCGATCCTCGAGGCGATCGACGTGCTGGTCGCCCAGAACGTGGAGGCGCTCGTCCTGATCGCCTCCGATGTCGCGTCGATCGATGCGGTGCAGGACCTCGAACTCCAGGTTCCGCTGATCACCGCGGAGAGCAGCGGGCGGATGGGGGGACACAGCGTGTCCATCGACCAGTTTCGCGGAGCCGAGCTGGCCACCAGCCACCTCGCCGACCTCGGGCATCGCCGAATCGTGCACCTGGCCGGGCCGGCGACGTCGCTCGATGCGGCGGAGCGGGAGCGCGGCTGGCGCAGCGTGCTCGCCTCTCGAGGACTCGAGACGCGAGAACCGGTCGCCGGCGACTGGTCGCCGGAGAGCGGATACGCGGCGGCGGAGCGGCTGCTGGATGGCGCAGAGTTCACGGCCATCTTCGCGGCGAACGACCAGATGGCCCTGGGCGTGCTGCACGCCCTGAGCGATCGCGGCCTGCGCGTGCCAGAACGGATCAGCATCGTGGGCTTCGACGACATCCCGGAGGCCGCCCACTTCATCCCGCCGCTGACGACGGTTCGCCAGGACTTCGGCGAACTCGGGAGACGGATCATGGAGGCACTGCTCGAGGTGTTGCGCGGACGGGAATTCGGCGAGCCGGTGCGCACCGAACCGCGCCTGATCGAACGGGCATCCGCGGCGCCCGCGGGCGCCGAATCGGCCGTTACCTAACCGATAGCACCGCCGACTTGACAGACGCAGAGGCGCTGACGCTACGATAAGGCATTCCCCAATGTGAACGGTCACATTTCTGACCGGGATCACCACCTGAGCACCACCGTGACGAAGAGGTCAGAAAATGAGATCGCTCTCATTGAGCCAGCCCGCCGGCGAGAAGACCGCTGCAGCCCGCGCTGGCCTCTGTTCAGCTCGCGCCGGCCGTTGCCCGGCAGATCGACAACACCCACGACTTGTCGCGCCCGAGTAAGCCCCTCGCGCCCGGCCAAGGGACTCGCCCACCAGGCGCGAGTCCGAACCCGTCAATCACCTCTGTTGACAACGACGTCCCACTGAAAAAGATCGGAAAGGAATCACCGTGAACAAGAAAACCGTTCTCGCGGTAATCGCCGCAGGCGCGCTCGTCGTGTCGCTCGCCGCGTGCTCCAGCACTCGCACCACCACCCCGGCGGCCGCCGGAGGCACCAGCAACAAGGGAGCCCTCGTCGGCATCGCGATGCCGACGCAGACCTCCGAGCGCTGGATCAAGGATGGCGCAGCCATCAAGAAGGACCTCGAGGCGCTCGGCTACAAGACCGACCTCGAGTACGCCAACAACGACATCCCGACCCAGGTGCAGCAGATCTCGACCATGATCACCAAGGGCGCCAAGGTGCTCGTGATCGCGTCGATCGACGGCACCGCGCTGAGCACCCAGCTCGACAACGCGGCGGCGGCCGGCATCAAGGTCGTGGCATACGACCGGCTGATCAACGGCAACAAGAATGTCGACTATTACACGACCTTCGACAACTACAAGGTGGGCGTGCAGCAGGCGACCTCGCTGCTGACCGGGCTCGGCATCCTCGACGACAGCGGCAAGGAGACCGGCAAGAAGGGTCCCTTCAACGTCGAGCTGTTCGCCGGGAGCCCGGACGACAACAACGCCACGTTCTTCTACAACGGCGCGATGGACACCCTGAAGAAGTACCTCGACGACAAGACGATCGTTGTGCAGAGTGGCCAGACCGACTTCAAGACCGTCGCGACGCTGCGTTGGGACCCGGCGACCGCCCAGAAGCGCATGCAGGACCTGCTCGCCAAGAGCTACTCCGCCGGCGCCAAGGTCAACGGTGTGCTCTCCCCGTACGACGGCCTGTCGATCGGCATCATCTCCGCCCTGACCGCCGCCGGCTACGCGACCAACGCGCTTCCGGTCATCACGGGCCAGGACGCCGAGGTCGGATCTGTCAAGTCGATCATCGCCGGCCAGCAGTACTCGACCATCTACAAGGACACCCGCAAGCTCGGCAAGGAGGCCGTCACGATCGTCGACAACCTCCTCACCGGCAAGAAGGTGACCGTGAACGACACCAAGTCCTACGACAACGGCAAGAAGGTCGTTCCGACCTTCCTGCTCCAGTCCGTCGTGGTGACCAAGGCGAACTACGAGGACGTGCTCGTAACCGGCGGGTACTACACCGACGCGGACCTCAAGTAGGGTCTCGCTAGACAGCCGGCACCCCGGTCGATGTTCGATGAGGAAGGCAGGTACCCGGTGACGAGCAACATTCTCGAGATGCGAAACATCACCAAGACGTTCCCCGGGGTGAAGGCGCTCCAGGACGTGTCGCTCGAGGTGAAGCGCGGCGAGATCCACGCGATCTGCGGGGAGAACGGCGCGGGCAAGTCCACCCTCATGAAGGTGCTGTCCGGCGTCTACCCGGCCGGATCCTACGAGGGAGAGATCCACTTCGAGGGCGAGGCCGTCGAGTTCAAGAACATCAACGACTCCGAGAGTCTCGGCATCGTCATCATCCACCAGGAACTCGCGCTGAGCCCGTTTCTCTCCATCGCCGAAAACATCTTCCTCGGCAACGAGCGGCAGAAGAACGGCTGGATCGACTGGAACGCCACGAACCTCGAGGCAGGCGCCCTGCTCGCGCGGGTGGGACTCCGCGACAACCCGATCACCAAGATCACCGAGATCGGCGTCGGCAAGCAGCAGCTGGTTGAGATCGCCAAGGCGCTCTCCAAGCGGGTCAAGCTGCTGATCCTCGACGAGCCGACCGCCGCGCTCAACGACGAGGACTCCGCCCATCTTCTCGACCTGATCCTGCAGCTCAAGGAGCAGGGCATCACGTCGATCATCATCAGCCACAAGCTGAACGAGATCAAACGGATCGCGGACTCGGTCACGATCATCCGCGACGGCAAGACCGTGGAGACCCTCGAGGTGGCGGCGAACACCATCTCCGAGGAGCGCATCATCAAGGGCATGGTCGGTCGCGACCTCGACAACCGCTACCCGGACCACACTCCGCACATCGGCGAGGAGGTGCTGCGGATCGAGGACTGGACTGTGCATCACCCCACCGACCACTCGCGCGTCGTGATCCACGGCGCCAACCTCAACGTGCGTCGCGGGGAGATCGTGGGCATCGCCGGCCTCATGGGCGCGGGAAGGACCGAGCTCGCGATGAGCGTCTTCGGGCGCACCTACGGGTCGAACATCACCGGCAAGGTCTTCAAAGACGGCAAGGAGATCCGCACCCACAGCGTGTCCGAGGCCGTGAAGAACGGCATCGCCTACGCGACCGAGGACCGCAAGCGCTACGGCCTCAACCTCATCGACGACATCAAGCGCAACGTCTCCGGCTCGGCCCTCGGCAAGCTGGCCACGTGGGGCTGGGTGGACGCCAACCAGGAATTCGTGGTGGCGGAGGGCTACCGCAAGAGCATGAACATCAAGTCGCCCACGGTGGCGGCAATCACCGGAAAGCTCTCCGGGGGCAACCAGCAGAAGGTCGTGCTGAGCAAGTGGATGTTCGCCGACCCCGACGTTCTCATCCTCGACGAGCCCACCCGGGGCATCGATGTGGGCGCCAAGTACGAGATCTACACGATCATCAACACGCTCGCCGCCGAGGGGAAGGGCATCATCGTGATCTCCTCGGAACTGCCGGAACTGCTCGGCATCTGCGACCGCATCTACACGCTCTCGGAGGGGACCATCACCGCCGACGTTCCCCGCGCAGAGGCAACCCCGGAACTCCTCATGCAGTACATGACCCAGGAAAAGGAATAAGTGACGACCAATGAGTGCGCTTAGCTCGGCCCTCAAGTACCTCACCAGTCAGCTTCGGCAGATCGGTATCTTCATCGCGCTGATCGCGATAGTCATCCTGTTCCAGGTGCTCACCCAGGGGGTGCTGCTCAACCCGCAGAACGTCTCCAACGTGATCGTGCAGAACAGCTATGTGCTGATCCTCGCGATCGGCATGGTCATGGTGATCATCGCCGGGCACATCGACCTCTCGGTCGGCTCGGTGGTCGGCTTCATCGGCGCGGTCGCCGGAGTGCTGAGCGTGCGGATGGGGCTGCCGTGGTGGCTCGCCATCATCCTCTGCCTGCTGCTCGGTGCGGTGGTCGGCGCGTGGCAGGGCTTCTGGGTCGCCTACTTCGGCATCCCGGCGTTCATCGTGACCCTGGCCGGCATGCTCATCTTCCGCGGCCTCACCCAGGTGGTTCTCGGCAGCACGCAGATCACGCCCTTCCCGGACGAGTTGCGCTCGCTCGGCGGCGGGTTCCTGCCCAACCTCGGATTCCTCTTCGGGCAACTCGAGACACTCACCGTGGTGCTCGGCCTGCTCGCGACGGCCTTCCTGGTGGGCCAGGCCGTGCGCCAGCGACTGATCAGGCGCCGGCTCAACCTCGAGGACGAGCCGTTCCTCTGGTTCGTGGTCAAGCTCGCGTTCACCGGCGTGCTCGTGCTCGCCATCACCTTCCTGCTCGCCAGCTACCGCGGAACGCCGGTGGTTCTCGTGGTGCTCGGCGTGCTCGTGGTGGTCTACTCCGCGGTGATGGCGCGCAGCGTCTACGGCCGCCACATCTACGCGCTCGGCGGCAACCTCAACGCGGCGGTGCTCTCCGGCGTGAAGACCAAGCGCGTGACGTTCCTGCTCTTCGTGAACATGGGGGTGCTCGGCGCGCTCGCCGGCCTCGTCTTCGCCGGCCAGCTCAACCTCGCCAACCCCACCAACGGCAACGGGTTCGAACTCGACGCGATCGCGGCGGCCTTCATCGGCGGCGCGGCGGTGACCGGTGGCATCGGAACCGTCACGGGGGCGATCATCGGTGGCCTGATCATCGGCATCCTGAACAACGGAATGTCGATCATCGGTGTCGGCACCGACTGGCAGCAGTTCATCAAGGGCATCGTGCTGCTCGCGGCCGTGGCCTTCGACGTGTACAACAAGAGGCGCTCGAGCGGTCGCTGATGAGCCACTGCGGCCGGATACGGGGTTGCCCCCGGATCCGGCCGGGGGCCTCTCAGGAGCCCGTCGGCCAGGCCTGGAGAAGACGCTCCGCGACTCGAAGCGCGTTTGCCACGACGGTCAGGGCCGGGTTCACGCTGCCGTTTGTCGGGTGCAATGAGGCGTCGCAGACGACGATTCGCCTGGCACCGTGGACGCGTCCCCAACGGTCGGTGGCCGACGTCGCCGGGTCTGACCCCATCCGCGCGGTGCCGCACGAGTGCTCGCCCGCCGCGGAGGCGGTCGCCGGGCCATACTGACGGTGGATGTCGTGCGCGCCGGCCGCCCCCAGCCACTGTGCGCCGACCCGTGCCATGCCGGCTTCCACGTCGAGGGATGCCCAGTGAACGTCTTTGCGCAGTGCGGCCGCTGGCTTGCCCCACCGGTCGCGAAGGCCATCTGCGAGAGTCACTCGTGACGAGGCCATCGGGATCTCCTGTCCAATGCCGAAGACGCCGAAGGCATGCGGGCGGCCACTGCGCATCCACTCCTTGTGGCCGGCTCCCCAGAGTGGCACGCCCGGCGTCGTCGGGTTCGACGCGGAGGTCAGAGGCAGCAGGCTCATCAGATCGACGATGACCCCACCGCCCCACGGAATGCTCTCGCCGTGAACGTGGTCCAGGGTGGCCACGGAGTGGCCGGGTCCGACGTACTCCTTGACGGGCTCATCCGTCGTGCCGAGCATCGTGACAAACCTGTGATCGTGCAGGTGGCGGCCGAGCTGATCGTTGCCGATGCCGCTCGCGAGGAGCAGCCGCGGGGTTTCGACCGCACCGGCGGACACGACGACGACCTCGCCGATCACCGTGAGTTCCACGGGAGTTGTGGATGTGGCCGCCATGAGGGTCACGCCGGCCGAACCCGCGCCGTCGCGCACGGTGATGACCTCGGCGTCGAAGAGCACATCGCAATTGCCCGTCGCAACGGCGCGCGGCACGAAGGTGTTGTTGGAACCGTTCTTGGCGTTGACCGGGCACGCATGTCCGACGCATTGCGGGCACCTCACGCAGGCCGGCCTGCCGCCGTGAGGCACACTGTTGATGGCCAGGGGGATCGGACCCCATCCCCAGCCCAGTGCATCCGCGGCCGCCGCGAGCACCTCGCGCGCCGGCTCGGTCGCCATCGGCGGCATCGGATAGCCGGCCGAGCGGGGCGTGCGTGAGGTCAGGCCGCCCTCCACTCCGGAGACGCCGAGCTCCCACTCCGCTCGGCTGTAGTACGGCTCCATCTCGTCGTAGTCGATCGGCCAATCCGCCAGACTGGCGCCCTCGGGGTTGCCGAAGACACTCGCCATGGCGAAGTCATCCGGCAGGAATCGCCACGACATCCCTTGCCACAGTCGGGTTCCGCCTCCGAAAACCATGGCGTTCAGCCCGTAGAGAGAGGCATCACCGGTGCCGTCGATAATGCGTTCGTCGTCGTCCTGAAGGCGAGCGAGGCGCGGATGCCCTGGCCCGGGTCCCGCGGACGGCGCGTAGACGGCATTGCGTTTTCCGTGCAGGTGGTCGCGCCGAAGAGCAGCATTCGGCAGGGGGAGGCCGCGCTCGATGAGCAACACGGTCTTACCCGCCCTGGCGAGGGTTTCCGCGGCGACCCCGCCACCGGGACCGCTGCCGATCACGATCGCGTCATATCCCGGGCGCACCTGATCGGGCCGTATGCCCTCGATCGGGTCGGGCTCGATCGGCGTGATGCCGTGGGGCACCGCGCGGAATCCGACCATCTCCAGCCCGATGGGCGTGTGAGGCTCGGTCGGAATGCGGTGTGCCGAGGACGCGTAGAAGCCCTCCCAGCAGATTCGGCGCAGCGCCGCAAAATGCGTGGCGGCGCCGGGCGGCTCATCCGCGATCTCGAAGGAAGTGAGAATCGCATCCTGTCGTGGTCCATTCAGCGCCGCGAACGAGGTTCCGCCGCCGGCCTGCGCCGCGGTGTCGAGAGCCGCGTCCAGCCAGCCGAGTGCGGGCCACGCCCACTCCAGCTCCTCGTTCGCCAGGGAGACATAGGCCGCCACGCCGCCATCCCACCCGGCCGGCCAGTCGTCGGCCGGAATGATTCGGTCGACGGCGGCGCGGATGTTCGAGGTGAAGAGATCGATCGGGCTAGCGCCCGGCGAGCGAACCACCGATGCCTCCGACACTGAAGTACTTGTTGAGCGCGGCGAAGAGGAGCACCGGAGGCAGCATCATCACGACGGCCACGGCCATCACGAGTCCCCAGTTCGTCTGGTTCTGTTGGAAGAACGTCTGCAGGCCGATCTGCAGGGTGTAGTTCTCGTCCGACCGCAGGAACACGACGGCGACCAGGTAGTCGTTCCACGCGAGCAGGAAGGCGAAGATCGCGGTGGAGAGCACGCCCGGCAGCGAGTTGCGCAGCACGATCCGCGTGAAGCTGCCAAAGACGGAACAGCCGTCCATCCAGGCGGCCTCCTCGAGGGTGATCGGAATCGAATCGAAGTAGGCGGCCATCATCCAGATCGCCACGGACATGGTCGATCCCACGTAGATGATCGTGACGCCGACCAGGTTGTCGACGAGGCCGATCTGGGCGAACAGGATGAAGAGGGGGATGACCGCGGTGACGACGGGCAGCGACTGCACGATGAACAGGATCAACGAATAGCCGGAGACGAGCTTGCTGCGCCCTCGGGAGAGCACGTAGCCGGCGGGCGCCGCGACGATCACCGCGATGACCACGGTGACAAGGGTGACGACGAGGCTGTTGGTCAGCCACCTTCCGACCGACGTCTCGGTGAAGATCTTGCCGAAGTTCTCGAGCGTGACTCCTCGTGCCGTGCTGCCGAGCGATGGCTCGAGCGAGAGGAGCACGACGGCCACGATCGGCACCAGTACCACGGAGGTGATGACCAGGATGGCAACGAAGCGCCACCACTTGCCCCTCTCCTGCGCCTGAGTGAGCGTGCGGCGCTTGGACGGGCGCACGGTGGTCGCGAACGGAACCGCAATCGTGGCACCCGAAGTTTCGACGCTCATTCGATGTTCACCTTTCGGATCTGGCGGTACAGCAGGGTGGCGATGATGACGAGCACGATGGTCATCATGAAGGCGATCGCGACACCCGGACCGGTCTGGAAGTTCTGGAAGACCGTCGAGTAGGCCAGGACCACGAGTGTCTGGGTGGAGTTGACCGGTCCGCCACCGGTGAGCAGGAAGATGCTCGGGAAGTCATTGACGCAGAAGATCGTCATGAGGATCCAGCTGATGTAGGTCGAGCGCGAGATCATCGGGAGGGTGATCCGCCCGAACGTCTGGAACGCGGTGGCGCCGTCGACCTTGGAGGCCTCGTAGACGTTGACGTCAACGGATGCGAGTGCGGAAGACATCATCATCATCATGAAGGGGAAGCTGATCCACACCTTGAAGACGCACACCGTGACCTGCGCGAGAAGCGGATTCGCCAGGAACAGGACGTTGCCGAGGCCGAGAGCCTGGGCGAGGATCGGAAGTGGTGACTGCGGCGTTGCCACGAGCCAGTTCCACGACGTGGCCGACACGACTACCGGGACCACCCAGGGCAGAAGCAGCAGGACCTTGAACAGGCCGCCCGCGGGGATGCGGGTGCGAAGCAACAGGGCGAGGGAGAGCCCGATCGCCCAGCTGCCGAACACGCCGACGAGCGTGAAGACGACGGTGAATCCGGCCGCGTGCCAGAAGGCCGGGGTCTGCACCATCGCAATGTAGTTGTTCAGGCCGACGAAGTTGCCCGCGCTGAGAAGGTCGCCGTTGCGCAGAGACTGGAGCCCCGCGTAGATCACCGGGTACAGGTTCAAGAGAATGAGCAGAATCAACGACGGGAGGACGAAGAAGACGAACGCCCGGGAGTGCGTGAACCTTCGCCGGCGTTCGCGGCTGGTCGGCGGTCTGCCAGACCCGGCGTTCCCCACGCCCCTCCGCGCCCGTGTGAGCGCTCCGGTCACGGATTCGGTCGTCATCTACTTCTCCTTTGAAGATTCTCGTGGGGGCAAAGGGCTGGGCCCGGCTCGCGCAGGGCCCAGCCGAATCGGTGCTACTTCATGAGGCCTTCCATGGAGGTCTGAAGCGCGGTCAGGGCGCTCTTCGCAGTTGTGCTGCCGCCCAGGATCGACTGCGCGAAGGTGATCATCGGGGCCGTTCCATCGACCGTGTTGGCGATGTTGTAAAACAGCCCGTTGCCACCGGGAGCGGCCCAGGTCTTGAAGATCGGCTGCCATTCGTCGATGATCTTCACGTTGTTCGGGTCTGCCTTGAACTCAGGGGTGTCGGCAATCGACTTCAACGGCGGCAAGCCGATGCCCGTCTTCTTCGTCCACAGGTCTTTCATGTTCTGGTAGTAGTACGTGAGGAAGGCTTCGGAGCTTGCCTGGCTCGGGGTGTTCTTGTACATCATGATGTTGTTCGGGAAGTACAGGCCGCCCTTCTTGCCGCTCGGGCTGGTGAGCGGGCTGCCGACCACGAGGTCGCCAGCGACATCGCCCACGGCCCCCGCGGCGAGCCCGGCGCCGTCCCAGCCGAAGCCGAACTTCTTCGCCTTCCACTGCGACTGAACGTTGGCGCTGGTGTAGGTGGCGGCCGCCGGGTCGCTGTATCCGCTCTTCACGAGATCGAGGATGAATTCCATGGCCTCGATGTTTTCGGGAGTGACACAGTCCGGCTTCTTGTCCGCGTTGAAGAGTCCGCCGCCGTTGTTGATCATGAACGCCGCGAGAATATGGCTGCCCGTGAAGCTGCCGGCGCCGGAGCCGAGGCCGAAGCCGTAGACGCCGTTCTTCTTGAGCGCCGCACACACATTGCGATAGGAGTCCCAGTCCTTCGGCGGTTCGACGCCAGCCTCCGAAAGCAGAGTCTTGTTGTACCAGGAGATGCGCACGTCGAGGTTGTACGGCACCGCGGCGTAGCCCTTGTCGGTCTTCATCGTGTCGACAAGACCGTCGAAGAAGTCATCGTAGATGCCGTTCTTCTTCCAGCTGTCCAGCAGGTTGTCGGCGTACGCGATCTTGCCCTGGTTGGCGAACTGGAACGCCTGCGTCCCGCCGCCGGAACTCACAGCAGGCCCGGTGTTCGACGCCACGGCCGACGAGAAAGTCTGGGTGAAGTTCGCCCACTGGATCTCCTGGTAGGTGGCCGCGCCCAAGCCGCTCTTCGGCTTGTATGCGAGCGTGATCTTCTTGTCCAGGGGATTGAACTCCGTTCCGCCCCACGGCATGTTCCAGAACTTGATCTCCTTGGCGGAGCCTCCGGTTCCGCCTCCCGTCGAACACGCTGCGAGTGCGGCGGTCGCTGCCACGCCTCCCGCGATTCCTAGGAACCCCCGCCTCGAGAAGGAAGATCCTGTGGATTGTGACGCCATGACAGTTTCCTTTCCAGCCGCCGTCGCCAGTGGCGGCGGCCATGATTCTTCTTTGGATGCATGTGTCGCTCTATGGATGAAAAGGTTTCGTGCTGCGACGGCATCAGTCTTCAGTGCTTCTCGGGCGTTGTCAACAGATATACCGGCGGAGAAGCCCGTGCCCTAGGCCTCAGATCGACGCCGGATGCGCACTACCATGGGCGCATGACTCTGCAAAAGGTTTCGCCGGGACGGGCCACGCTCGCGGAGATCGCCCGCGACGCCTCCGTGTCGATGTCCACCGTGTCGAAGGTGCTCAACGGCCGGGCCGGCGTCTCGGATGCGGTGCGGGAGCGCATCGAGGGGCTGCTGCACAGCGCTGGATACAGTCGGCGTGGCACCGCCCACGAGCAGGGAAAGCTCATCGAGCTCGTGTTCGACAACATCGACAGTGAATGGTCTCTTCAGATCATCCGAGGCGTCGAGAGCGTGGCCCGGGAGAACGGGCTCAGCGTCATCCTCACCGAGAGCGGCGGGCACCTCTCCCTCGCGCCCGATTGGATCGACGGGATCCTGCGGAGGCGGCCGGTCGGTGTCATCCTGCTCTTCTCGAACCTGTCCATCGATCACAAGCGGCAGTTGGCGACACGCAACATCCCGTTCGTCGTGCTCGACCCGGCCGGGGACCCCGATCCCGATGTCGCCTCGGTGGGCTCAGCCAACTGGTCGGGTGGGCTCGCTGCCACTCGCCACCTGGTCGAGCTTGGTCATCGCAGAATCGCCATGGTCAGCGGTCCGCTGGCGATGCTGTGCTCACGCGCTCGGCTGTCCGGATACCGTGCCGCTCTTGAGGAGGCGGGCATCCCGCTCGACCCGACGCTCGTTGACGCCGGAGAGTTTCACTACGAGGACGGCGTTGCGGCAGGCACGCGGCTTCTGTCGAGGGCGGATCGGCCGACCGCGATCTTCGCGGGGAATGACCTCCAGGCGTTCGGAGTGTACGAGGCCGCACGGATGCTGGGGCTCGTCGTGCCGGACGACGTCTCCGTGGTCGGCTATGACGATGTTCCCAGTGCGAGCTGGATGGGGCCCAAACTGACGACCGTGCATCAGCCCTTGATCGAGATGGCCGAGCAGGCGACGCGCCTGGTGCTGGCCCTGCGCGACGATCCTCACCGCAAGCTCGTTCGCATCGATCTGGCGACGAGCCTGGTGGTGCGGGCCAGCACGGCGTCCCCCCGAAGCTGAGGGTCTGAACTTTCGCGACATGTTTCTGTGATTAACAGGAAAGGTTGCGCAGGTCCCCGAGGCCGGGATAGCGTGACACACGCAAACGGCTGGTGACGTCTCGCCGGCCGAGAGGATGAAGGAGTCTGCACGGATGAGTCGACCTCTGTGCCGCGTGGCGCTCGTTGGATACGGGTTCATGGGAGCAGCGCATTCCCAGGCGTGGCGCGTCGCACCGCGCTTCTTCGACCTGCCAGTCGAGCCGCGAATGTCGGTGATCGTCGGGCGCGACCGATCGCGGGTCGAAGCGGCGAGGGAACGGCTCGGCTGGGCGGAGAGCGAGACGGAGTGGGAGCGGGTGATCGAGCGCGACGACATCGACCTCGTGGACATCTGCAGCCCCGGCTCCACGCACGTCGAGATCGCGATAGCGGCGCTCGAGGCCGGCAAGCATGTGCTCTGCGAGAAGCCGCTCGCCAACACTGTTGACGAGGCCCGGCGCATGGCCGATGCGGCCCGCCGCGCCGCCGCGCGCGGCGTGTACGCCATGGTGGGCTTCAGCTACCGGCGGGTGCCCGCGATCACCTTTGCCCGCGACCTGGTCGCTGCGGGCAAGATCGGAGAACTGAGGCAGGTACGCGCGCTCTACCTGCAGGACTGGTTGGTGGACGCGGAAGGTCCCATGACCTGGCGACTCGACAAGGACCTTGCCGGCTCGGGTTCTCTCGGCGACATCGGAGCGCACGCGATCGATGCGGTGCAATTCATTACCGGTAGACGGGTGAAAAGCGTCAGCGGAATCCTCGAGACGCTCGTGGCCGAACGGCCGTTGCTCGGGGAGTCAATCGGTCTCAGCGGCACGGCGTCCGAGGAGAGAGGGCGGGTGACCGTCGATGACGTTGCGCTGTTCACTGCCCGCCTCGAGGGCGGCGTGCTCGGCTCGTTCGAGGCGACCCGGTACGCGACCGGGCGTAAGAATGCCTTCCGCCTCGAGTTCAGTGGCTCGATGGGCGCCATCGCGTTCGACCTGGAGCGGATGAACGAGCTCGAGCTCTACGACGGCGCGGATCCTGCGGGAGGGCGCGGTTTCCGCCGCATCCTCGTCACAGAGCCGGAACATCCGTACATGGCGGCGTGGTGGCCGACCGGCCATGGCATCGGCTACGAACACCCGTTCTCGCACCAGGTGCGAGACCTGCTTGTCGATATCGCCGCGGGCATCCAGCCGCGCCCGTCGTTCGACGACGGGCTCCAGGTGCAGCAGGTGCTCGAGGCGGTCGAGACCAGTTCGGCGGCCGGAAGCTCCTGGATCGCCGTGGACGGTCGCGACGGAGACGGTCCTGGAATGCAGCAACAATGAGCGGCAACGGCCGCCGAATGGGGAGTGCTCGATGACTTCGGTAACACCAAGCGCGCGAAACGCGCTCATCGTGCGAGGCGGGTGGGACGGTCACCAGCCCGTGGAGACCACGGACTCGATGGTTCCGTTCCTCGAGGGGAACGGCTTCACGGTGCGCATAGAGGAGTCGCCGGCCGTGTACACGGACGCCGACTACCTCGCGACAGTCGACCTGATCCTGCAGATCAACACCATGGCATCCATCACCAAAGAGGAATTCGCCGGCCTTCAGGCCGCGGTCTTGAACGGCACCGGAATGGCCGGGTGGCACGGCGGGATAGCAGACTCGTATCGCGACAACGCCGACTACCTGCACATGATCGGTGGGCAGTTCGCTCACCACGCGGGAAAGGACCCGGCGGTTCGCACCGGCGAACAATCCGACAACTACATCCCGTACACGGTGCACATCACCGAACTGGGGCGCTCGCATCCGATCACGCGCGGGATCGACGACTTCGATCTGGTGACCGAGCAGTACTGGGTGCTGAGCGACGAATACAACGACGTGCTGGCCACGACGACACAGGCGGTTCGCCCCTGGGACGCCTGGAATCGCCCCGTCACCGCCCCGGCAATCTGGACCAGGCAGTGGGGCAAGGGCCGAGTCTTCGTGTCGGCGCCCGGGCACCGGCTCGAGGTGCTCGACGACCCGAACGTACGGACGATTGTGGAGAGAGGCTTGCTGTGGGCGGCGCGTTGAACATCGGAATTATCGGGGTCGGCACGATCAGCGCCCAGTACTTCGAGGCTTTTCCCCAGCTGGCCGGATTGCACGTGGTGGCTGTCTCGGATGTCAACGAGGCTCGCGCGGCCGAGGTGGCGGCAGAGCGAGGAGTCGAGGCGCTGAGCGTGGACGCGCTACTCGCCGATCCGCGGATCGATGCCGTGCTGAATCTCACGATTCCCGCCGCGCACATCGACATTGCGACTCGCGCGCTGCTGGCGGGAAAGCACGTCTACGGCGAGAAGCCGCTGGCGCTGGACCCCGCTGAAGCGGCTCCGATGCTCGATCTCGCGCGCCGGCTCGGCCTGCGGGTGGGCAGCGCTCCGGACACCGTGCTCGGCACGGGCGTTCAGACGGCGCGCGCGCTGCTGGATTCCGGCGCTATCGGCGACCCCGTCGCCGCGGCCGTGCACTGGAGCGCGCCCGGCCACGAACTCTGGCATCCGGCGCCGCAGTTCTACTATCAGCCCGGTGGTGGGCCCCTGTTCGACATGGCCCCGTACTATCTCACGACCCTTGTCTCGCTGCTGGGGCCGGTGATCAGAGTGTCAGGCGTTGCGACGCGTTCGAACAGGACGCGCACGGTGGCGACCGGGGGCCAGGCGGGCGACAGCGTTCCCGTCGACGTCGACACCCACGTCAGTGCGATTCTCGAACACGAGAACGGTGTGACATCGACCGTGACGGTGAGCTTCGAGGTGTGGGCCTCCCGCGCCCCGCTGTTCGAACTCTATGGAACGACGGGCACGATCGCGGTGCCCGATCCCAACCGGTTCTCCGACACGGTGGAGGTCTGGACGGTGGAGAAGCCGGAATGGACGGACGTGCCGGTCTCTGCGGGGTACGCGGATGCCGGGCGCGGCGTCGGGCTGGCGGACCTTGCGCATGCGATCGAGACCGATCGCCCGCACCGAGCGTCGGGGGAACTCGCGTTCCATGTGCTCGAGATCATGGATGCCGTGCTTCGCGCGGCGCACGAGCATCGCGTGGTCGAGCTCACCAGCACGGTCGCACGACCGGAGCCAGTGCCGTTGGGGGCGACACCGGACAGTTGGTGAGGGCGAAACACGAGGAGCCCGGTCGGGCGCTGATCGGCCGTAGTGTTGTTTCACCCGCCTCACATTGGAGTAGTCGCTTGGCCTTTTTCGACCTGTCCCTCGCCGAACTGCAGGAATACACCCCGGACCTCGCCGTGCCGGGCGACCTCGACGCCTTCTGGGCTGCGACGCTCGCGGAGACCCGCGAATTCGACCTGGACGCGACGTTCGTGCCGGTGGACAACGGCTTCACCCTCGTGGACAGCTACGACGTGACCTTCTCCGGGTTCGGCGGCAACCGCATCAAGGGCTGGTTGCACGTGCCGGCCGGGTCGACCGGTCCCCTGTCGACGGTGGTCGAGTATCTCGGCTACTCCGGCGGCCGGGGCCTCGTGCACACGCGGGTGCTCTACGCGCTCGCCGGCCACGCCCATTTCGTGATGGACTCCCGCGGGCAGGGCTGGGGCTGGGCGACGGCCGACACCCCGGATGCCGCGGCCGACTCCGGACTTCAGGCGGCGCCCGGCATGATGACCCGCGGCATCCTCGATCCGGAGACCTACTATTTCCGCCGCATCTTCGCCGACGCCGTGCGCGCGGTCGAGGCGGCGAAGGCCTCGCCGTTCGTGGACCCCGACCGCATTGTCGTCGCCGGGATCAGCCAGGGCGGCGGCATCACGCTGGCCGTCTCGGCGCTTGTCGACGGACTGGCGGGCGCACTCGTCGACGTGCCGTTCCTCTGCAACTTCGAGCGTGCGATCACCCTCACCGACAACGACCCATACCAGGAGATCGTGCGCTACCTTCGGCGCAACCGGCCGGACGCCGAGCGCGCATACCGAACCCTGTCGTACTTCGACGGCGCCGTGCTCGCCTCCCGAGCGACGGCCCCCGCGCTCTTCTCGACCGCGCTGATGGACCAGACCTGCCCGCCGTCGACCGTGTTCGCGGCGTTCAACCGCTACGGCGGCGAGAAGTCCATCTCGGTCTACCCGTTCAACGAGCACGAGGGAGGCCAGGAACACCACGAGGTGGTGCGCCTGGACTGGCTCAGGAGCCTCTTCGGCTAGTAGCGGGAGCGGGCCAGGGCGGAATACTGCTCGCGAATCAGCGGGTGGTAGTCCCCGGGCGGCTCGGACACCATTGCGATCGGCCAGCTCGGCCGGGCCCCGGTGAGGGCCCAGGCCGCCTGGACGGCCGCTCCGGCCGCGACGTACTCCGCCGGTTGGGGCACGACAACCGGCAGGTCGAACACCTGCGCCGCGATCGCCCCCACCGCCGGATTCTGGGCGGCGCCGCCGATGAGCAGCACACGCCGGGCGGCCACGCCCTGCGCGAGGATCGCCTCGAGGCCATCGGCGAGGCCGCAGAGCAGCCCCTCGATCGCGGCCCGGGCGAGGTTGGGCCTGGTGGTGGAGGCGAGAGTCATGCCGCCGAGCGTCGCGGTGGCCTGCGGCAGGTTGGGCGTGCGTTCGCCCTCGAAGTACGGCACGAGCACGAGACCGTCGCTGCCGGGCGTCGCCTCGAGGGCGAGCCGAGCGAACTCCGCGTGGTCCACCCCGAGCAGGGCCGAGGTCGAGTCGAGGATGCGAGCCGCGTTGAGGGTGGCGACGAGCGGCAGAAAGGCGCCGGAGGCATCCGCGAACCCGGCCACCGTGCCGGTCTCGTCGTGCGCCGGAGTGTCGGTGACGGCGAAGACGGTGCCGCTCGTGCCGATGGACACGACGGCGTCACCGTCGCGGGCGTCGAGTCCCAGGGCAGCCGCGGCGTTGTCGCCGGCGCCGGCCCCCACCACCAGACCCTCCGAAAACGCAGGAGATCCGATGACCACGGCGCGCGATTCTGCCGGATCGAGCACCGTCGGGAGAAGAACTCCTGCGTTTTCGGTGGTGGCGGGGGAGCGGCGGAGGGCGATCGCCAGCAGGTCGCGGTCGTAGCCGTTCGTGACCGGATTGAAATAGCTCGTGCCACTCGCATCCGATCGGTCGGTGACGAGCTCGGCGAGCACGGGGTTCTGCGGGCCGAAGCCGCGGAGACGCCAGGTCAGCCAGTCGTGGGGGAGGGCGACGGCAGCGACGCGCGCCGCGTTCTGCGGCTCGGTGTCTGCCAGCCAGCGGAGCTTGGTGAGGGTGAACGAGGCGACGGGTACGGACCCGGTTCTCTCGGCGAACTCGTGCGCGCCGACCTCGCCGATCAGGGCGGCGGCGGCGGGGGCCGAACGCGTGTCGTTCCAGAGCAGGGCGGGGCGGATGACGCGGCCCTCGGCATCCAGCACCACCATTCCGTGCTGCTGGCCGCCGATCGCCAGCGCGGAGACATCGGCGAGTCCGCCGGCGTCGTCGACCGCCGCGAGGAGCGCCCACCACCAGTGCTCTGGATCGACCTCGGTGCCCTCGGGGTGCGTCGCGCGCCCGGTGCGCACCACCGCGCCGGTCTCGAGGTCGCGGATCACGACCTTGCAACTCTGGGTGGACGAGTCGACTCCGGCGACGAGTGTCATCGGTGCTCCCTTACTGGATGTCTATAACTCCTGCTGGATTCG
This sequence comes from Lacisediminihabitans sp., assembly GCF_043726815.1. Lineage (NCBI taxonomy): Bacteria > Bacillati > Actinomycetota > Actinomycetes > Micrococcales > Microbacteriaceae > Lacisediminihabitans > Lacisediminihabitans sp. Next base: position 36,890 of record NZ_JAYSJZ010000090.1, on the reverse strand, counting down.
CCGCGGCGTGCGGCGCTCCCCGAATCTACGGGGTTCGCATCCCGGCCGACGAAATCCAGCAGGAGTTATGAACGCCGCAGAGGGGCGCGGCCGGGCGCCGGGCGGGCGTGGGCCCGCCCGCACCACGGCCCTAGCGCGCGCCGAGCAGGTGCTCGAGGGCGAGCTGGTTGAGCCGCACGAAGCCGAAGCCCTTGCCGCCGAAGTAGGAGTCGGTGTCGAAGTCCTCGTAGGCACTGCGGTCGGCCAGCAGGTCGTCGTAGCTCTCGCCGGCATTCAGCGTCGGCTCGTTGACCTGCGCGACACGGGATGCCGTGAGCGCCTCCTGCACCTCCGGGTCGGCACGGAAGGCGGCCGCGCGCTCCTTGAGGAGAAGGTAGGTGCGCATGTTGGCCGCGGCGGAATCCCAGACCCCGGTGATGTCTTCCGTGCGCGACGGCTTGTAGTCGAAGTGGCGGGGGCCGTCGTAGGCCGGTCCGCCGTTGGGGCCGCCGTTCTCGAGCAGGTCGACGAGCGAGAACGCGTTCTGCAGGTCGCCGTGGCCGAACACCAGGTCCTGGTCGTACTTGATGCCGCGCTGGCCGTTGAGGTCGATGTGGAAGAGCTTGCCCTGGTACAGCGCCTGCGCGATGCCGGCGGTGAAGTTGAGCCCGGCCATCTGCTCGTGGCCGACCTCCGGGTTCACCCCGAACAGCTCGGGGCGCTCGAGGGTCTCGATGAACGCCATCGCGTGGCCGACCGTGGGCAGCAGGATGTCGCCGCGGGGCTCGTTCGGCTTCGGCTCGATCGCGAAGCGGATGTCGTAGCCCTTGTCCGTGACGTACTGGGCGAACAGGTTGACGCCCTCCCGGTAGCGCTCGAGCGCCCCGCGGATGTCCTTGGCGGTGTCGTACTCCGCGCCCTCCCGGCCGCCCCACATGACGAAGGTCTGCGCACCGAGTTCGGCACCGAGGTCGAGCTGGCGGAGCGCCTTGCGCAACGCGAACCGGCGCACGCCGCGGTCGTTGGAGGTGAAACCGCCGTCCTTGAACACGGGGGCACTGAAGAGGTTGGTGGTGACCATGGGGATGACGAGTCCGGTATCCGCGAGGGCCTGCTTGAGACGGTCGATCTGCTTCTGGCGGTCGGCGTCGCTCGAACCGAACGGGAAGAGGTCGTCGTCGTGGAAGGTGAGGCCGTATGCCCCGAGTTCGGCGAGGCGGGTGACGGCCTCGACGACGTCGAGCTGCGGGCGGGTCGGGCCACCGAACGGGTCTGAGCCGTTGTAGCCGACGGTCCACAGGCCGAAGGAGAACTTGTCGGCACGGGTGGGGGTGGTGGTCATGAAGATGTCCTTCAGCGTCGTTGATGATTTGTTGTCTCTAGAAACATATTAGCGGCAACCCACCGTGCTGGCGCAAGGCCCAATCGCGATCGTGCCGCGGGGCCGGGCCCGATTCGTGGTGAGTCGCGCGCAGACTAGGGTCATTGCATGTCCAGCGGTCGCGACTTCGTCTCGCGCACTCCCCTGCAGGGAGGGGCGACCGACCAGCTGAGGCGCTCGAACCTCTCGAACATCCTCGGTCTGGTGCACAGCGAGGGACCCCTGTCGAGGGCCGAACTCACGAGACTGACCGGGCTCAACCGCTCGACGGTCGGCGACCTGGTCGCGGAACTCGCCGACCTCGGACTGGTTTACGAGGCGCTGCCCACGACGGGCAATGTGCCCGGTCGCCCGAGCCCCATCGTGCACGCCCAGTCCGGCGTCGTGGCGATCGCCATCAATCCAGAGGTCGATGCGATTCATGTCGGACTCGTGGGCATGAGCGGGAGGGTCCTGGCCAGGGTGCGGCTGGAGGTCGCGAGCGCGCCGACGCCCGCCGACGTGGTCAGGCTGGCCTCGGCGGCCATCGCCGGGCTCCTGTCTGGGCGTGAGACGGCGCTTCGGGTTGTCGGCATCGGCGTCGCCGTTCCGGGCCAGGTGCGGGTGTCCGACGGCACGGTGCGGGAGGCCACCCACATGGGTTGGGCCGAGGAGCCGCTCAGCCGGATGCTGTCCGAGGCGACCACGTTCCCCGCCTGGGCCGCGAACGCCGCCAACCTCGCCATGCGCGCGGAAAGCGTCTTCGGCGCGGGAAAGGGAGTCGACGACTTCGTCTACTTCATCGGCGGCGCGAGCGGCATCGGTGGGGGTGCCGTCACGGGCGGCCGCCTGCTCAACGGGGCCGCGGGCTACGCGGGAGAATTCGGCCACAGCTTCGTGCGCAGCCACGGCACCCGGTGCTCGTGCGGGGCGACGGGATGCCTCGAGGCCGAGGTGACACAGGCGGGGCTCCTCGAGGCGGTCGGGCTCGCCCCGGCCGAGGCACGCCTGCTCGGAGCGCGACTCGCATCGAGTCGCGACCCCGGCGTGCGTGCGCTGATCTCCGAGCAGTTGGATCTGCTCGCCATCGCGGTGCGAACCGCGGTCAACCTCTTCAACCCCACGCTCGTGGTGCTCGGAGGATTCCTGAGCGACCTCTACGAGGCCGGCGGTCGGGACGGTGACGCCCTCCTCGGTGACGCCATCCGATCGGCGCGCGAAGACGTGCGAATCGAGGGCGCCGCGAGCGCCTCCGATCAACTCCTGATCGGCTGCGGCGAACTCGTGTTCTCCGAACTCATCGCCGATCCGGCCTCGCTGCCGCTGCGCTGAGCCGAATTCGGGCCTGGATGGCCGGATTGTTGTGAATGAAAACATTGCTCACTCTCGGCCGAGAGCTCGCCGTAATCCCCTATTTATCGGGGAGCTGTCCCGCGGAGGCCGCCGCACGTTCTCAGAGACCGTAAATTTGTGGGTTGCGTGGAGCGGTATTTCCCGCTTATGTTGTGTTCTACAACAAACGGCATCGGAGTGGCTGCCACGCCTGCACCAGGGCGGCGCTCCTTTACAAGGAGGTACAAGATGCGCAAGAGGCTTATTGCGGCGGGCGCCATTCTGGCAACCACGGCGCTGCTGCTCGCCGGCTGTGCGAGCGGTTCTACGTCGAGTTCGACTTCGGTCACCAAGAATCCCGACGGCAAGGGAAAGACGCTCACCCTCTGGGACTATGAGAGCGACACGAGCGCCATGGGAATCGCCTGGAACGCCGCCATCAAGAAGTTCGAGAAGGAGACCGGCGCGAAGGTGAAGTTCGAGGCGAAGAGCTTCGAGCAGATCCGCTCGACCGCGAGCCAGGTGCTCAACTCGAACGCGGCCCCCGACATCCTCGAGTACAACAAGGGCAACGCCACCGCCGGACTCCTCTCGAGCCAGGGGCTGCTCACCGACCTCGACCCGGCCGTCAAGGCCTACGGGTGGGACAAGAAGCTCGCCTCGTCGCTACAGACCACCGCCCGCTACAGCACCAAGGGCGTGATGGGAAGCGGGCACTACTACGGCATCCCCAACTACGGCGAGTTCGTGGACGTGTACTACAACAAGGACGCCTTCGCGAAGTACAACATCGCGGTGCCGACCACCTTCGCCGAATTCGAGGCGGCGCTCAAGACCTTCAAAGACAACGGCGTCACACCGCTCGCCGAGTCTGCCGCGGAGTATCCGCTCGGCCAGCTCTTCTACCAGCTCGCGTTGAGCAAGGCGACGCGCCAGTGGGTGAACAACTACCAGCTCTACACGGGCAAGGTCGATTGGCAGGACAAGGACTTCACCTTCGCCGCCGACACCATCAAGAGCTGGGTCGACAAGGGCTACATCAGCAAGGACTCGACCGGCCTCAAGGCCGAGGATGCCGGCACGGCCTTCATCAACGGCACCAACCCGATCTTCTACTCGGGCAGCTGGTGGTACGGCCGCATGGTGACCGACGTCAAGACCTTCGACTGGGGCACCTTCCTCTTCCCCGGCGCCAAGCTCTCCCCGGGCTCCTCCGGCAACATCTGGGTGGTTCCGGAGAACTCCAAAAACAAGGATCTTGCCTACAAGTTCATCGACATCACCATGAGCCCCGAGATCCAGGCCCTCATCGGCAACAGCGGAGGCATCCCCGTGGCGGCCGAGGCGGCGTCGATCACGGACCCGAAGAGCAAAGAACTCATCGACAACTTCAACAAGCTCACCGCGCAGGATGGTCTGGCCTTCTACCCCGACTGGCCGACCCCGACCTTCTACGACCAGCTGAACGCGGGCCTCCAGGAACTCGTCAACGGCACGAAGTCGTCGAAGGACGTGCTCACCGAGCTCGGAACCGAATACCAGTCGGGCGTCGACGACATCACCAAGTAGTCCCCACCCCGACGGCCATGTCCGCGTCCGCCGGTCGGTCGATTCGTGAGAATCGGCCGGCCGCGCGACACGCAGGCCCTCGGGCATCCCGCACCACACGAAAGGCCAGGTCATGGTGACAGTTCCCGCCGTCGCTCGAGTTCGAGCGACGAGAGCACGCGACGAGAACGCCCTGCTGCCCAACAGCGGCAAGGGTGGGCGAGGCGCATTCTGGCTCTATCTCATCCCGGGCTTTGTGCTCTTCACCGTGGTGATCCTGGTGCCGCTGCTGTGGAACATCTACCTCAGCTTCACCGAATGGCGAGGCATCCGGCCCCCCATCTGGATCGGGTTCGACAATTGGGTCGAGCTGGTGCAGGACACCAAGTTCTGGACGTCTTTCGGTAACAGCATCGCGATGATCGTCGCGATGGTGATCGTTCCCACCCTGCTCGGCCTCCTCCTGGCCGCCATGCTGTTTGATCTCGTGGGCAAGAAGTTCGGCGGCCGGCTCGCCAGCTTTCTCCGCGCCACCTACTACCTGCCGCAGATCCTTCCGGTGGCCGTCGCGGCCATCGTGATCGGCTGGATCTTGCGCCCCGAGAATGGCGCTCTGAACACGGTGCTCAAGGCCGTCGGCCTGGGCTCCCTGCAGCACAACTGGCTCGGCAGCCCGGATACGGCGCTTCTCAGCATCATGTTCGTGATGGTGTGGGTGCAGCTCGGGTATCCCGTCGTGATCTTCATGGCCGCCCTCCAGCGGGTAGACCCGGAGCTGTACGAGGCTGCCGAGCTGGATGGGGCGAACTGGTTCCAGCGCTTCCGCTGGATCACGGTGAGCATCATCCGTCCCGAGGTCTTCGTCGTGACGCTCACGTGTACGATCGCGGCGCTCAAGGTGTTCGGACCCATCTACACACTGACCCGCGGCGGCCCGGGCACGAGCACGATCGTGCCCAGCTACTACTCGTACAGCGAGTTCTTCCAGAACCAGCAGGTGGGCTACGGCGCGACGATCGCGACCGCGCTCACCGTGGTCGTCGTGATCGTGACGATCGTCTTCATCAAGGCCCAGAACCGGGCAGAACGTGCGGAGAGTGAGCGCTGATGGCGACCATGGCCCCTGACCTGTCGCGAAGGCCGACCGCGACCACGGAGCATCCGTTCAAGCTCCGCAAGCGGGCGACCAGGCGCACTCTCGCCGACTGGGCGATCCTCGCCGCGGCGATCATCTTCGGCGCACTCATCGCCGCGCCGTTCCTCATCATCCTGATCAACTCGTTCAAGTCGCCGGCTGACTATGCGACTTCCGGCCCGCTCTCGCTGCCCCACAATCTCTACTTCGATGGCATTGCCAACTTCTGGAAGCGCGTCAACTTCCCGGAGAAGCTCTGGAACAGCTTCTTCATCAGCGGCACGGTCGCGGTGTTCGCCGTGCTCATCTCGGTGTTCAACGCCTTCGCCATCGGCATCGGCCGGGTGCGCGGCCGCACCTGGATCATCGTGCTGTTCCTGCTCGCCAACATGCTTCCGCAGGAGGCGCTGCTCTACCCGCTGTACTACATGTTCAAGCAGGTCGGCCTCTACGACAACGTGTGGTCGGTCATCATCATCTTCACGGTGATCCAGAGCGCGTTCGGCACCTACCTGCTCTCCTCGGTGTACGGGACCTTCCCCCGGGAGATCCTCGAGGCGGCGTCCCTCGACGGGGCGAGCCGATGGCAGATCCTCTGGCGAGTGATCGTGCCGATCTCACGACCGACCCTGGCCGTGATCCTCATCTTCTTCTTCATCTGGACCTGGAACGAGTTCCTCATCCCGCTGACCTTCCTGGTCAGCAATTCCAACCAGACCGTGCCGGTGGCGATCGCCGTGCTCCAGGGTGACCGGCTGATGGATGTGACCACGACGAGCGCGTCTGCGTTGCTCGGGCTCATCCCCACCCTCATCTTCTTCCTCATCTTCCAGCGCACCCTGACCCGCGGCATCACCGCCGGCGCCGTCAAGTAGCCCAGCAGAGAGAAACCCCATGAAATTCACCGATGGCTTTTGGCAGTTGCGATCCGGCGTCGAGGCGCTCTATGCGAAGGAGGCATACGACGTCTGGCCCGGCGAGCACTCGCTGGTGATCACCGCGCCGACCAGGGAGATCGATCGCCGGGGCGACGTGCTCAACCGGCCGACCCTCACCGTGACGCTCTCCTCGCCGCTGCCCGACATCGTCGGGGTGCGGGTGGAGCACCACCAGGGGGTGAAGGACGAACTCGCCTTCGACCTCGTCGGCGCGGAGCCCGGCCACGGAATCGTCGAGGTGCACGGTTCGTCGAGCACGCTGACGAGCGGCGGTCTCACCGCGACGATCGCGGACGGCGCGCCCTGGAGTCTGACCTTCACCGGCGGCGGGCGCGAACTCACGAGCAGCGGCACCAACTCGCTCGGCTACCTCAAGGTGGACAAGAACGCCCAGGTCTACGGGGTGCCGGCCGGCAATGCTCGAGGGGCCGAGGTTGTCGGCCTCGCACCGAGCTACCTGCACGAGCGTCTCGCCCTCGGCGTCGGCGAGCTCGTCTATGGCCTCGGCGAGCGGTTCGGACCGCTCGTGAAGAACGGCCAGGTGGTGGATGTCTGGAACGCGGACGGCGGGACATCGAGCGAGCAGGCCTACAAGAACGTGCCGTTCTACCTCACGAACCGCGGATACGGCGTGCTCGTCAACCACCCGGGACACGTCTCGTTCGAGGTCGGCTCCGAGGCGGTCGAGCGCGTGCAGTTCTCGGTCTCGGGCGAGAGCCTCGAGTACTACATCATCTACGGGCCCACCCCCAAGCAGATCCTGGAACGCTACACGGCGCTCACCGGGCGCCCGGCATCCGTTCCGGCCTGGTCGTACGGACTCTGGCTCTCGACGAGCTTCACGACGAGCTACGACGAAGAGACGGTGAACGGCTTCATCGACGGCATGGCCGAGCGCGACCTGCCGCTCAGCGTCTTCCACTTCGACTGCTTCTGGATGCGTGAATTCAACTGGAGCGACTTCGAGTGGGACTCGCGCACCTTTCCCGACCCCGAGGGGATGCTCGCCAGGCTGCACGAGAAGAACCTGCACGTGTGCGTGTGGATCAATCCGTACATCGCGCAACGCGCCCCGCTGTTCGCCGAGGCGAAGGCGGCCGGCTACCTCGTGAAGAAGCGCAACGGCGACGTCTGGCAGTGGGACCTCTGGCAGGCGGGAATGGGCCTGGTCGACTTCACGAATCCGGATGCCGTGGCCTGGTACCAGGGCAAGCTGCGGGTGCTGCTCGACCAGGGCGTCGACGCGTTCAAGACGGACTTCGGCGAGCGCATCCCGCTGGAGGTCGACTACTTCGACGGGTCGAGCCCGGAGCGCATGCACAACTACTACACCCAGCTCTATAACAAGGCCGTGTTCGAGGTGCTGCAGGAGCACCGCGGCGAGGGCGATGCCGTGCTCTTCGCCCGCTCGGCGACCGTCGGCGGGCAGAGCATGCCCGTGCACTGGGGCGGCGACTCCACCTCCACCTACGAGTCGATGGCGGAGACGCTGCGCGGCGGCCTGTCGCTGGCCCTCAGCGGCTTCGGCTTTTGGAGCCACGACATCGGTGGATTCGAGGGCACACCGGATGCCGGGGTCTTCAAGCGCTGGACGGCCTTCGGCCTGCTTTCGAGCCACAGCCGGTTCCACGGCAGCCAGTCCTACCGGGTGCCGTGGGCCTTCGACGACGAGGCCGTGGAGGTGACTCGGCTCTTCACCAGGCTCAAGCTCGCCCTCATGCCGTACCTCTACGCGGCTGGCCTCGAGGCGACGGCCACCGGCACGCCCGTGCTCCGGCCCATGCAGCTCGAGTTCGCCGACGACCCGGCCACCGGCTACCTCGACCGGCAGTACATGCTGGGCGCCGACCTTCTGGTCGCCCCGGTGTTCTCCGCCGACGGCACCGTCGAGTTCTACCTGCCGGCCGGCACCTGGACCAACTACTTCACCGGCGAGACGGTGGCCGGCGGGGGCTGGCGCACCGAGACGCACGGCTTCGACAGCCTGCCGCTCTACGTGCGGGACGGCGGGGTGATCCCCGTCGGCTCCCGAGTCGACCGGCCGGACTACGATTATCTCGACGGGCTCACGGTGAGGGTCTACCCGAGCTCGCTGCCCCAGGGGGAGAGCGAGCGGCGGGTGACCGTGACGACTCCGACCGGCGAGGCCGCGACCTTCGCGGTTCGGCGGGTGGGCGGGGTTTCGACCGTCGAGTCCGCGTCGACCAGGGCCTGGTCGGCCGCCGCCGCCAACGGGACGCCCGTTGTCGCAGAATTGGGAAAGGCAGAACTCCGAGCGTGACACCGGGCAGCGCAGGGCGGTCGACGGCATGAGCACGGGCGAGGCGTCGCAGGCCGGGCGGGGAAACAGCAACGACCACGTTCGTCGACACAACCTGTCGGTGATCCTGGGACTCGTCCATCGCCACCGCGGCCTCTCGCGATCCCTGCTCACCCGCCAGACGGGACTCAACCGTTCCACGATCGCCGCGCTCGTCGCCGAGCTGGTGAGCCTCGACCTCGTGATGGAGGTGGAGCCGGACGCCAGCAACCAGGTCGGCCGGCCGAGCCCCGTCGTGCGACCGAGCCCCCACACCATCGGGATCGCGGTCAACCCCGAGATCGACGCCGTGACGGTGGGAATCGTCGGACTCGGCGGCACTGTGATGAAGCGGGTGCGCCACCCCCTGGACCACACGCCTTCGGTGCGCGAGGCCGTCGACATCAGTGCGGCGGTCGTTGCCGGGATGCGGGCGGAGTTCGACTCGAACTACACGACAACCGGGATCGGGGTGGCGGTGCCCGGGCTCGTGCGCACCCAGGACGGACTGGTCAGGCTGGCGCCCCACCTCGGCTGGGAGGACGAGCCATTCGCCGAGCTGCTGGAGGAGGCGACCGGACTCACCGTGGTGGCGGCCAACGACGCCCATCTCGGCACGCTCGCGGAGAGCACCTTCGGCGCCGGTCGCGGGGTGACCGACCTCATCTACCTCAACGGCGGCGCGAGCGGCATCGGCGGGGGAATCGTCTCGGGCGGCAAACCGCTCGGCGGAGCGGCCGGCTATGCGGGTGAACTCGGCCACACCCTCGTCAACAGCCACGGCATCCCGTGCCACTGCGGGGCCGAGGGCTGCCTGGAGGCCGAGGTGCGGCGCGAACGCCTCCTCGCGCTCGTGGGCCTCACGAACGCCGACGGGGACGAACTCGAGGCCGCACTCGTCGCGTCCACCGACCCGGCGGTGCTCGGGGAGGTGCATCGTCAGCTGGGCTTTCTCGCCGTCGCGCTGCGCAACGCCATCAACACCCTCAATCCAGAGCTCATCATCCTCGGCGGATTCCTCGCGTCGATCTACGCCGTCGACCCGGCGCACCTCGACGGGCTGCTGGCCAGTCAGCCGCTCAAGGCGTCGCGGGAGTCTGTGCGGGTCACCCGCGCCGAGCTCGGGGCAGATCTGCTCATCATCGGCGCGGCCGAGCTCGCCTTCGAGGCCCTCCTGGCCGATCCGGCGAACTTTCGTGCGGCTACTTCTCCCGTAACGGAATAGATCCGACCTCTCGTCGTTATGCTTTAACCGGGGCTCTCATCGTTGCGAGGATTCCCTCCATCGGCGCCCACCATTCTCATCGGATTTGCGGCGCTCAGCCTGCCGTCCGCCCTCCCCCTGCTAGGAATATTGCCCGTGACGATCGTCGTTCACCCGGGAGACTCGCTGTCTCGCCGCCAGAGGCTGGTCTACATCGTCGTGCTCGGCGCCCTGACCGCCCTCGGACCGTTCACCATCGACCTGTATCTGCCGGCCTTCCCGGCCCTGCAGGGCGACCTCGGAGTGAGCGCGGCGGCGATCCAACTCACCCTCACCGCGACCACGATCGGTTTCGGGGCGGGGCAACTGCTCGTCGGGCCGTGGAGCGACAAGGTCGGGCGCCGCTGGCCGCTCATCATCGCAAGCATCGTGCACGTCTCGGCCAGCCTCGGCGCGGCCCTCGCCCCTGACATCTTCTGGCTCGGCGGATTCCGCATCATGCAGGGCATGGGGGCGGCGGCCGGCGGAGTGGTGGCGATGGCCATGGTGCGCGACCTCTTCGGCGGCCTGCCGCTCGTGCGCATGCTGTCGAGGCTCGCGCTGGTGAGCGGCCTCGCGCCGATCGTCGCGCCCGTGATCGGGTCCCAGTTGCTGCGATTCGTCGACTGGCGCGGCATCTTCGTCTTCCTGGTCGCGTACGGCGTCTTCGTGGTGCTCGCGGCGATCTTCTTCATCGTCGAGACCCTGCCCCCGGCGCGACGCAGGGATGCCGGACACGGCACTGCGCTTCAGCGCTACCGGTCCATCTTCAGCGACCGCGTCTTCATCGGGGTCGCCGTGATCGGCGGCATGACGTTCTCGGGCCTGTTCTCGTACCTCTCGTCGTCGTCCTTCCTGTTCCAGGACGTCTACGGGCTCGACGCCCAGCAGTACGGGCTGCTCTTCGCCATCAACTCGGTGGGCGTGGTCTTCGGTGTGCAGGCCAGTTCGCGGCTCGCGCGGCGGATCGGTCCGCAGTGGATCCTCGCGGCATCGACGGCCGTGATGTTCGTGGCGTCGGTCGCGATCGTGCTGCTCGACTCGCTGCATCTCGGCCTGTTCGGCATCCTGATCCCGCTCTGGTTCTTCATCATGGCCTGCGGTTTTTCCTTCCCGCTGCTTCAGGTGCTCGGGCTCGCCAACCATGCGGGCGAGGCGGCAACGGCCGCGTCGGTTCTCGGAGCGGTGAACTTCGGGTTTGCCGGGCTCATCTCGCCAATCGTCGGACTTTTCGGCATCCACAATGCGGTTCCGATGGGCACGGTCATGGCCTTCACGGCGCTCGTGTCGATCGTCGCGCTCTGGCTCATCGTGCGACCGCGCACGGTGCCCGCGCTCGCGCGCTGAGCCGTTCGGCTTCACAACGTTGTAATGTCGCAGCAGGGAACGATCTCAGTCGCCCGGAAACGCTGAGGACCAGGAGCCGCCGGCATGTCCATCACGATGCATGACGTCGCGCGGGTGGCCGGCGTGTCCATCAAGACGGTGTCGAATGTGATCAACGACTACCCATACATCCGGGCGGAGACCCGCCGGCGTGTTCTCGACGCCATCGACTCTCTCGGCTATCGACCCAACCTGTCGGCGCGCGGCCTCAGGTCTGGCCGCACCGGCGTGATCAGCCTCATCATCCCCGGCCTGCGCAATGCGTACTTCGCCGAGCTCGCCGACTCGGTCATGCGTGCCGCGGCGACCAAGAACCTCTCGGTGATCATCGAACAGTCGGGGGATGACCGGGAGACCGAGCTCGCCCTTCTCCGCGGCCCGCGGATGCAGATGGTCGATGGGATCCTGTACAGCGTGCTCGCCCTTGGCGAGGACGACGCCCATCTGCTCGACGACATCCGCACCCCGATGGTGCTTCTCGGCGAGCGTATCTTCCACGGCCCGACCGACCACGTGACCATGCGCAACACCGAGGGGGCGAGGGCGGCGACCGAGCATCTCCTCTCGCTCGGGCGGCGTCGGATCGTCGCCCTCGGCGCCCACCGGGGTGAGGTGATCGGTTCGGCGGGCCTCCGGCTCACGGGCTATGCGGAGGCGCTGGCGGGGGCCGGCATCCCTGTTGACGACGCGCTCATCGGCGAAGTGGGGGGCTGGTTCAGGTCTGGCGGCGCGCAGGCGATGAAGCTCCTGCTGGACTCCGGGGTGCCGTTCGACGGGGTTGTCGCGTTCAACGACTCGATCGCGCTCGGCGCCATGCGCATTCTGCAGGAGGCGGGGCTGCGCATCCCTGATGACGTCGCGGTCATCGGCTTCGACGACATCGACGAGACGCGATACACCCTCCCCACGCTCTCCACGATCAATCCGGGCCGGGACGAGATCGCCCGGGTGGCGGTGGATTACCTCGTGGAGCGGATCTCCAATCCCGAGTCCGTGATCCCTCCTCGCGAGTACCTGGCGAGTTTCACGGTGGTGCAGCGCGAGTCCACGATGCTCGTCGCTCCCTGAGTTTCCGACACCTTCGCCAGAACGCTTGACACGCGAACCCGGTGACTGCATCATGTTCCTACAACGTTTACCTACAACGTTGTAAATCGCAGGCACACCGCAGAGTGTCATGCCGGTTGGACGACGAGTCAAGGAGGATTCGATATGGGAGTGTTGCCTTCGCGCACCCTCCGCTTCGCGCCCTCCTGCCGCCGGCAGGCCTCCCACGCATTGTCACCGCGTTGTTCGTGCGCGTATCTTCCGTCAGCCTTCCCGACCCGACGCTCCGCGCCGGCCATCGGTGGCATCGGCGGGCCGGACTCACAGCGGTCCTGATAGCTGGCACCACCTTCAGACAACGAAGTCCAACGCACCATCGAAGGGAACACACAGTGAAGAAGAAGACCATCGTCGCAGCGGTGTCCGCGCTCGCTCTCGCGGCCATGCTCGCTGCCTGCAGCGGAGGCGGCACCACCACCTCGTCCGGAACGAGCCCCAAGCTCACCAACTGCACCAACAAGATCGTCAACAAGAGCGCCCCGGAGGTCTCCGTCTGGGCGTGGTACCCCAACATGGCGAAGGTCGTCGACAACTTCAACAACGGCCACAAGGACGTTCAGGTCTGCTGGACCAACGTCGGCCAGGGCGGCGACGAGTACACCAAGTTCCAGACCGGTATCTCCGCCGGCAAGGGCCTGCCGGACGTCGTGATGCTCGAGGCCGACCACCTGGCCGGGTACGAGATCCAGAACGCGCTTGTCGACATCAGCAAGCTCGGCGCCGACAAGGTCAAGTCCAACTTCAGCGCGGGAGCCTGGAAGGATGTCTCGCAGGGCAGCGCGGTCTACGCGGCCCCCGTCGACGGCGGTCCGATGGCGCTCATCTACCGCACCGACGTGTTCCAGAAGTACGGCATCACCACCCCGCCCGCCACATGGGACGAATACGCCGCCGATGCGGCCAAGGTGAAGGCGGCCGGCGGACCGATGTTCGGCGACCTCGGCGCTAACGTGCCGGCCAACCTCATGGCCCTCCAGATCCAGAAGGGTGCCGTGCCGTACAAGTACGACCTGAAGGACCCGAAGAAGCTCACGGTCAACCTCGACGACCAGGCGTCGAAGGACGTGCTCGACTACTGGGCCGGACTCGTCAAGAAGGGACTGGTCGGAACGCAGGACCAGTTCACCACGGACTACATCTCGGGCGTCGTCGGCGGCAAATACGCCACATACACCTCAGCGGCATGGGCTCCCGGCTACCTGACCGGCGCCGGTGTTGGCAAGGGCGACTCGAAGGGCGTCTGGGCGGTCGCCCCGCTGCCCCAGTGGGACGCGGCAAACCCGGTCTCCGTCAACTGGGGCGGGTCCGCATTCGCGGTGACGACGCAGGCGACCGACAAGAAGCTCGCCGCCGAAGTTGCCCTCGGTCTCTACGCCGACCCGGACTCGCTCGCCGACGGCTGGAAGAACCAGGTCATCTTCCCGCTCAACCAGGGAGTGCTCAAGTCCGCCGACTTCATCAACAACAAGTCGGAATTCTTCAACGGGCAGACGGCGAACAAGGACGTCTACATCCCCGCGGAGAACGCATACAAGGGCTTCGTCTACGCGCCGATCACCGTGTACTACTACGCGCAGCTGCAGGCGGAGACCGTGAAGATCAACGCCGGCAAGATCAGCGGTTCGGATGCGGCCACCGAGCTGCAGGCGAACATCGTGAAGTACGCCAAGTCGCAGGGCTTCACGGTCACCGAGTAGTGGCGGCCCGAGGTGGCCTAGCCTGACCGAAACGGTCACCATCCGGCCCCGGGGTCCCATCGGACCCCGGGACCGGAACGCCCAACACCGACACCACTAAGGACTGGCGAATGGCAAATGTAACAGCGGTCGCGGCACGGCCGCCGCTCCGCAGCACGGGGGCCCCAGGCTCCACAAGTCGAACGAGGCGCGGCTCCAACCAACGGAGGCGCTCCGCCACGGGATTGCTCTTCATCGGTCCGTTCGCGATCGTTTTCATCATCTTCCTCGTTGCCCCGCTCGCGTACGCGTTCTACCTCAGCCTCTTCAGCAAGGGGCTCGCGACCGGCACGACCTTCACCGGCTTCGACAACTACGTCAAGGCCTTCACCGACCCGTCGTTCCTCGGCGGAATCTGGTTCGTACTGCGCTTCGCCCTGGTGCTCATCCCCGTGCAGATGGCCGTGTCGCTCTCGGCGGCCCTCGTGCTCGACGCCATCACGACCCGTTTCGCCCGCTTCGCCCGGCTCATGATCTTCCTGCCGTACGCCATCCCGGCCGTGATCGGTGCCCTCATGTGGGGCTTCCTCTATAGCCCGACGTTCGGACCGCTCCAACAGCTGTTCGGGCTCTTCGGTGCCAACGCACCGTTCCCGCTCAGCCCGGACAACGTCTTCGGTGGCCTGATGAACGTGGTGACCTGGCAGTGGGCCGGCTACTACATGATCATCATCTATGCGGCGCTGCAGGGAATCGACCCGGCCCTCTACGAAGCGGCGAAGATCGACGGGGCCAACTCCTGGCAGGTCGCGATGCGGATCAAGGTTCCCCTGGTGAGCTCGGCACTCGTGCTGATCCTCGTCTTCGCCCTCATCGGCACCCTGCAGTTCTTCACTGAACCCGCCATCCTGCGGCTCGTGTCGAACGGATCGATAACCCCGGACTTCACCCCGAACCTGTACGCCTATAACCAGGCCTTCTCCTACGCGAACTTCAACTACGCGTCGGCGATCTCGTTCGCCCTCGGCATCATCGTCTTCATCGCCGTCTACATCTTTCTCTTCTTCACTCGCAAGCGCGGGAGCATCCTGTCATGACAACTGCACGCATCTCTTCGGTGAACCACACTGCCGCTCGCACCTCACGGCAGGGCAGGCGCGCTCGCTCCGGAAGCCATCTGGTTCCGCACCTTTTCCTCGGGGCTCTCGTCGTGTACTTCCTCATCCCCATCTGGTGGCTGTTCGTGGCCAGCACGAAGGATGTCGGGGGCCTGTTCAACGGAAGCGCCGGCGCCCTGTGGTTCGACAAGAACTTCGCGCTCTGGCCGAACCTCGCCGAACTGTTCACCTACAACGACGGCATCTACCTCCGCTGGCTCGGCAACTCGCTGTTCTACGCGCTCGCCGGCGGCATCGGGGCGACCGTGCTTGCCGTCCTCGCCGGTTACGGGTTCGCGAAGTTCCGGTTCCGGGGCCGCAACTTCTCCTTCGCCGTACTGCTCGGATCCGTGATGGTCCCCCTGACCGCCCTCGTGATCCCCACCTTCGTGCTCCTCTCGGAGCTCAAGCTGACCGACACGATCTGGGCGGTGATCCTGCCGTCGCTCCTCAACCCGTTCGGGGTGTACCTCATGCAGGTCTACGCCGCGGATGCCGTTCCGGACGAGCTGCTCGACGCCGCCCGCGTCGACGGGGCGGGCGAGTTCCGCACCTTCTTCCAGGTGGCGTTTCCGCTTCTGCGCCCCGCGTTCATCACCGTGCTCCTGCTCTCGATCGTCGGCAGCTGGAACAACTACTTCCTTCCGCTCGCCATGCTCTCCAACACGCAGTTGTTTCCGATCACGGTCGGAATCGGTCTCTGGGAGGGACTCGCGGCCGGGAACAACAGCGGCGGCCACTCGCTGTGGGGACTCATCATCGTCGGATCCCTCGTCTCGGTGATCCCGCTCGTGATCGCTTTCCTCTCCCTCCAGAAGTACTGGCGGGGCGGGCTCGCCATCGGCAGCCTCAAGTAACCCCCGACACGTCACCTCTCATCCCCCATTCCACCTGACCGAAGGACAGCCATGCCTACCGCCCACCTCACCCTCGACCCGTCCTTCACGGTCGGGACGGTCAATCGCCGACTCTTCGGCTCCTTCGTCGAGCACCTTGGGCGTTGCGTCTACGACGGCATCTACGAGCCCGGGCACGCGACGGCGGACGAGAACGGATTCCGCGAGGATGTGCTCGATCTCGTGCGCGAACTCGGTGTGTCCACCATCCGCTACCCCGGCGGCAACTTCGTCTCCGGATTCCGGTGGGAGGATTCCGTGGGACCGCGCGCCGAGCGCCCGAAACGGCTCGACCTCGCGTGGCACGCCACTGAGAGCAACCAGGTCGGGCTCGAGGAGTTCTCGGCCTGGCTCGAGAAGGCCGGCAGCGATCTCATGTACGCCGTCAACCTCGGCACCCGGGGCGTGCAGGAGGCGCTGGACGTTCTCGAGTACAGCAACATCCGCTCGGGCACGAAACTCTCCGACGAGAGGGTCGCGAATGGCCGCGTCGAACCCTATGACGTGCGGATGTGGTGCCTCGGAAACGAAATGGACGGGCCCTGGCAGCTCGGCCATCGCAGCGCCGACGACTACGGCAAGCTCGCCTCGCAGACCGCGAAGGCGATGCGGCAGGTCGACCCGTCCCTGGAACTCGTGGTCTGCGGCAGCTCGAGCGCCCACATGCCCACCTTCGGGTCATGGGAGCGCACGGTGCTCGAGCACACCTACGACGACGTGGACTTCATCTCCTGCCACGCCTACTACGAGGAGAAGGACGGCGACATGGGCAGCTTCCTCGCCTCCGCCGTGGACATGGACCACTTCATCGAGTCGGTCGTCGCGACGGCCGACCACGTGAAGGCGGTGCGGGGGTCCGACAAGACGATCAACATCTCATTCGACGAATGGAACGTCTGGTACATCGACCGGTATCACACCGTCGACAAGATCGAAGGGCTGGACAACTGGCCGGAGGCGCCGCGCCTGCTCGAGGACGTCTACTCCGTCGCGGACGCGGTGGTGTTCGGAAGCCTGCTCATCTCCCTGCTCAACCACGCGGACCGGGTGACGTCGGCGTCGCTCGCCCAGCTCGTCAACGTGATCGCGCCGATCATGACGGAGCCGGGCGGCGATGCGTGGAGGCAGACCACGTTCTATCCGTTCTCCGTCACCTCTCGGCTGGCGTCAGGCACGGCCCTGTCGGTGAAACTCGCCTCAGACACCTACGAGACGAAGGAGTACGGGACCGTAAACGTGGTCGATGCTGCGGCCACCTCCGATGGCGCGACCGGCAGCGTCTTTCTGGTGAACAGGAGCCAGACCGAGCCGGCGACGGTGACGATCGACGTGCGAGCCCTCGGCTCGGTATCCACCGCGACGGCGCAGACGCTGGCGGACGACGACATCAACGCGGCGAACACCCTCGCCGACCAGAACCGGGTTGGGCTCTCCGCTAACGACACCCTGGTGTTGGCCGACGGCACGATCTCGATCACCCTCCCGCCTGTCTCCTGGACGGCGGTCAGCCTCGGCTGAGGTCTCTCACCGTGTGGCGCGGGTAGCGTAGGGAAGATGAGCCACCAACCCGACCCCGAACCCGAGGTAAGTGCCGCCGAGGCCGAACGCAAGCAGGGGGCGGCCCGCATCGCGCGGCGCTGGCCGCTCTACAGCGCCGCCGCCGCCGTGCTGCTCGTGGCCGGGCTGGGGGCGATCATCGCCTACCGCGACAAGAACCTGCCGTTCTCGTTCGACCTCGCGTGGATGGGCGAGATTCTGGAGCACCGCAGTCCGTTCTGGACTGTGCCGGCCCTGGTGATGAACAACGTCGGCGGCGGCCTGCTCGGCGCCCTCATCATCCCGGTGCTGATCACCGTCATCTTCCTCGTGCTCAGGAGGCCCTGGGCGGCGCTGTACTTCGCGTCGGCGACCATCGTGAGCGCCGGTATCGTCCAGCTGCTGAAGAACGTCTACGGCCGCCCGCGCCCCACCGACATCCTGGTCAGCTCCGATCTCGGATCATTCCCGTCTGGCCACGTCGCCAACGCGGCGACCATGGCGGTGGTGCTCGGCATCATGCTCGTTCGGGCCTGGGTGTGGATCGCGGGCATCGTGTACACCCTGGCGATGCTCGTCTCGCGCACCTACCTCGGGGCGCACTGGCTGAGCGACACCGTCGGCGGGCTCGTGCTCGGCGCGGGGGTGGCGGTGATCATCTGGGCCCCGCTCGCCTACCGGCTGCGCCTGGAGCAGACCACCCGGGCCGCGGCTCGGCGCGCGCGCACCGCCTGACCCCGGCATCCCTGCGGTTCCCCGGTATTCCGCCGCCTGGCCTTGCACTGTCTCGCCACTCGCGGAGGGGGATGCGGCCTCGCGGAGGGAGGCGAAACTCCCTCCGCCTGCACATTTCCCCGCCGTCGCGCGTCGCGTCTCCGTCCGCGAGGTTCTTCGTGCGCGGAAACCCCGCCGCCAGGGTTTGCGGTCGGGGTCAGCGGCGACCCGGGCCCCCAACCGTCCGTGCCCACGCGATAGCCTGCTGTCATGAGAATCCTCCTGGTCGGCGCCGGCGGCGTCGGCGACGCCATTGCCAAGATCGCGGCCCGTCGCACCTTCTTCGAACTCCTCGTGGTGAGCGACTATGACCTCGCCCGCGCGGAGCGCACGGTGGAGTGGATCGAGGCGAGTACCGCAAGCGGCCCGGGCATCCCCGGCCTCGAAAACGGGCGTTTCGTCGCGGCCCGCATCGACGCGTCAGACCCCGACGATGTCGCGGCCGTCGCCCGCGAACACGGCGCCACCCATGTGATGAACGCGGTCGAGCCCAAGTTCGTGCCGACAATTTTCGCCGGGGCGCTCGCCGCCGGTGCCGACTACCTCGACATGGCCATGAGCCTCTCCGAGCCGCACCCCACGGATCCCCACCACCAGACCGGCATCAAGCTCGGCGACGACCAGTTCGCCCAGGCGCCGGACTGGGAGACCGCCGGTCGCCTAGCCCTCGTGGGCATGGGCGTCGAACCCGGGCTGAGCGACGTCTTTGCTCGCTACGCCGCCGACCACCTGTTCAGCGAGATCGACGAACTAGGCGTGCGCGACGGGGCCAACCTGGTCGTGCGCGACGAGGTCGGCAACGAGATCTTCGCGCCATCCTTCAGCATCTGGACCACGATCGAGGAGTGCCTCAACCCGCCCGTGATCTGGGAGAAGGACAGGGGCTGGTACACGACCGAGCCGTTCAGCGAGCCGGAGATCTTCGATTTCCCGGAGGGAATCGGCCCGGTCGAGTGCGTCAACGTGGAGCACGAGGAGGTGCTGCTCATGCCGCGGTGGGTGGATGCCAAGCGCGCCACCTTCAAGTACGGTCTCGGAAACGAGTTCATCGGCATCCTCAAGACGCTGCACCAGCTCGGCCTGGACAAGACCCAGCCGCTCCGCGTGCGGTCGGCGAACGGACCGGTCGAGGTCGCACCCCGCGACGTGGTCGCCGCGGGACTGCCCGATCCGGCCACCCTCGGCCCGCGGATGACCGGCAAGACCTGCGCCGGACTGTGGGTGACCGGCCTGGGCAAGGATGGCGCCCGCCGTGAGGTGTACCTCTATCACGTGGCCGACAACGAGTGGACGATGGCGGAGTACGAGTCCCAGTGCGTGGTCTGGCAGACGGCCCTCAACCCGGTGATCGCGCTGGAACTACTCTCCACGGGCGCCTGGAGTGGGCGCGGAGTGCTCGGCCCCGAGGCGTTCGACGCCGAGCTCTTCCTCGACCTGATGGCCCGGCCGGAATCGCAGGGCGGCTACGGCCAGCCCTGGGGGCTCGAGGACCGAACGCCCAGGACATGAGAGTCGAGGCGGTCGAGCTGCACAGGCTCGCGATCCCGCTCGTGCGCCCGTTCGAGACGTCGTTCGGCCGCCAGACGGGTCGGGTGGTGCTGCTCCTGCGCGTGCGGACGGATGTCGGGGACGGCTGGGGCGAGTGCGTCGCCATGGTGGACCCGTTCTATTCGAGCGAGTTCGTCTCCGGCTGCGAGGACGTGATCCGCCACTATCTCGGGCCCGCGATCCTCGCGGCGGACGTGACGGCCGAGTCGGCCGCCGGCCTGTTCTCCTTCGTCGTCGGGCATCGCATGGCGAAGGCCGCCGTCGAGACGGCGCTGCTCGACGCGCAGCTGCGGGCGGCCGGGCGGAGCTTCGGCTCATACTTCGGTGCCGTGCGGGACTCGGTGGAGTGTGGAGTCTCGGTGGGCATTTCGCCGTCGATTCCGCAACTGCTCGACGAGGTCTCCGGCTATGTCGACCAGGGCTACCGGCGCATCAAACTCAAGATCAAGCCGGGCTGGGACCTCGAGCCCGTCGCGGCCGTGCGTGAGCTGCTGCAGCCGGGTGCCCTGCTCCAGGTCGATGCGAACACGGCGTACACCCTCGACGACGTCGAGCACCTGCGGGAACTCGACGCCTTCGACCTCCTGCTCATCGAGCAGCCGTTCGTGGAGGAGGACATCCGGGCTCACGTCGCCCTCGCGGCGGCGATCTCCACCCCGGTGTGCCTCGACGAGTCGATCGTGAACACCGAGGTCGCGATCGACGCGATCGAGCGCCGGGCGACCAGCATCGTCAACATCAAGGCCGGGCGCATCGGCGGCTACCTCGAGGCCGTGCGGTTGCACGATGCATGCCTCGAACGGAATGTGCCGGTGTGGTGCGGCGGGATGCTCGAAACCGGCATCGGCCGCGCCGCCAATGTGGCCCTCGCGGCGTTGCCCGGCTTCACCCTGCCGGGGGACACCTCGGCATCCGACCGCTACTTCGCCGAGGACCTCACCGAGCCGTTCGTCCTGCGGGACGGCACGCTCGACGTGCCGACCGGTGCCGGCAGCGGGGTCACGGTGCGCGACGAGCTCGTCGCCGCGTGGGCGGAGCGCCCCGTGGAGGTGCTGCTCCGCGGCTGAGCCCCTCCGCCGTCCCCACTCATCCCGGCCCGCCGTCCCGGCCCGCCGTCCCGTTCCGCAGTCCCGTTCATCCGTCAGTAAGTGCTCGCTGGGCGGCCAGAGCGAGCACTTACTGACGGATGAGTTGGGGCTGGCCTCGAACTATGCTGGCCACATGTCGGATGCTGCAGCCCAGGTCGAAGCCGCCAAGCGGGCCCTCCAGGAGGCGGAAGCCGCCCTCGCGGCCGAGCAGGCCGCCGCCCAAAAGGCGGCAGCGCAGAAGGCCGCGGCCGAGGTCGCCGCGAGCCAGCCGATCACGCCGCCGAATCCCCCGGCGGCGGGCGCCCGCGGGCCGCTGAGCGACGCGGGGGTCGAGACGATCCGCGTGGGGTATGCGTTCACGGGCGAGGTGCTGGAGATCGGCGCCCTCGTCAACGGGGACGCCCTGCCCGGAGTGCAGGTGCGCATCCCGGTCGCGATGCTCAATCGCCACGGACTCGTCGCCGGAGCCACGGGCACGGGCAAGACCCGCACCCTGCAGGTGCTCGCCGAGCAGCTCTCCGCCGCCGGCGTTCCCGTCTTCGCCGCCGACATCAAGGGCGACCTGTCCGGTGTCGCGACACCCGGCTCCGAGAGCGCGAAGCTCGACGAGCGCACGAAGGGGATCGGGCAACCGTGGCTGGCGGCATCCTTCCCCACCGAGTATTTCGCCCTCGGCGGGGTGGGCCGCGGCGTCCCGGTGCGCGCGACGGTCTCCGGCTTCGGGCCGCTGCTGCTGTCGAAGGTGCTCGGCCTCAACAACACGCAGGAGTCGTCGCTCGGGCTCGTCTTCCACTACGCGTCGAAGGCCGGTCTCCCGCTCGTGGACCTCAGCGACCTGCGCGCCGTGCTCAGCTACCTCACCACCGACGACGGCAAGGTGCAGCTCAAGGAACTCGGCGGGCTCTCGGCGGCCACCGTCGGCGTGATCCTTCGGGAACTCGTCACCTTCGCCGACCAGGGCGCCGACGTGTTCTTCGGCGAACCGGAGATCGACACCGCCGACTTCCTGCGCACGCACGCGGACGGGCGCGGCATCATCAGCCTGCTCGAGGTCCCTGGCGTGCAGGACAAGCCCGAGCTCTACTCCACATTTCTCATGTGGCTGCTCGCCGACCTCTTCAATGACCTCCCGGAGGTCGGCGACGTCGACAAGCCCAAGCTGGTGTTCTTCTTCGACGAGGCGCATCTGCTCTTCAAGAACGCGTCGAAGGACTTCCTCGATTCGATCACGCAGACGGTGCGCCTCATCCGGTCCAAGGGGGTGGGCATCGTCTTCGTCACCCAGACGCCCAAGGACGTGCCGGGCGACGTGCTCGCCCAGCTGGGTTCGCGCGTGCAGCACCAGTTGCGGGCCTTCACCCCGGATGACGCGCGGGCACTCAAGGCGACCGTGTCGACCTACCCGACATCGGAATACGAACTCGGCGGAGTGCTCACGCAACTCGCCACCGGCGAGGCGATCGTCACGGTGATGAACGAGAAGGGCGCCCCGACGCCCGTCGCCTGGACCAGGCTGCGCGCGCCGCAGGGCTCGATGTCGCCCACGCCGCCGGAGCGTATCGACGCGGCCGTCGCCGCATCCTCCCTGCTGCCGAAGTACGGCGCGGCAATCGACAACGAGTCGGCGAGGGAGATCCTCGGGCGCAAGCTCGAAGCGGCGGCCTCGGCCGCAGCGGCGGCGGAGACGGCGGAGGAGCAGGCCCAGGCGGCGAAGGCCCAACAGGCCGAATACGAGCGGTTGCTGCGACAGGCGCAGAAGTCGCAGCAGGCGGCGCCACGGGCGACCACGCGCCGGCCGACCCAGCGTGCGGAGAAGAACCCGGTGGAGGACTTCCTCGACTCGTCGGCCGGCAAGTCCGTGATGACCGCCGTCGTGAGAGGGATCTTCGGCACGCTGCGGCGTCGCTAGCCGACCGAGTCGCGGGCCTACGAGCCGATCGGGAGGCCGAGCAGCCGCATCAGACCCAGGACGACACCCACGCACACCAGCAGCGCGACCGCGAGGGCCGCGATGGTCAGTCCCCGTCGATTCTCGAACCAGTAGGCGGAGCCGGGATACCGGGCGAAGAACTCCGCGGTGCTCATCGGTTCCTTCTCCACCTGCACTTCCTCACCGATGGCGTTCGCCACGGCGAGCATGGAGTCCTCTGTCCAGAAGAGGCCGCGCATCCGCAGTATCCGAGTGCCGGCCCGATTCCGCACGATCAGTTGGGGGAGGGTGTCGGCCGACGAGGCGCCGAAGGTGTGCGCAAGAACGATGGTGGCGACGTCCGCGGTGGGATGTGAGGTGTGGCGCCCCAGCAGTCCCCGCTCCTCGATCGAAATCGACGTGACGCCGACGAAGACGCGCCGGAATAGGGCGAAGCCGAGCGAGCAGAGGAGCAGACAGAGGGCCTCGCCGATGGCAGCGTATGGCCATGGCCCGTTCTGGGTGCTGAGCAGCGCGAGGGAACCGAAGATCGGGAGGGGAACGATGAGCAGAATGAGGAGTCCACTGCGCACGATTCCGGCCTTGGGACGCACGCGCACGCGGAGTTCAAGCGCACGCGTTTCCGTAGTCACGATTCTCCCCGAGGATGCCGCCACATCGATGCGGCGAGACGGGGGCTGGGCAGCAAACGCTACCGACGACGATATTCCCCCGATAATTGTTCGCTAATCATACGCGGAAATACGTGCATGGCGAACAGGTCGGTCTAGGGGTATTTCCGGTACTTTCGTGCCGTCGCCGGCCGGCGCGGACCCGTTCCGTCGGTGCGGTATTTTGGCGGAGAATGGGGATTCGAACCCGTGTTGTGGGCGCTGTGCGGGCACCCGTTGGGGCGGTGGTTTGGCGGAGAATGGGGGATTCGAACCCCCGAGGGCTTGCACCCAACACGCTTTCCAAGCGTGCGCCATAGGCCACTAGGCGAATTCTCCTGGCGGGCCGACCCCACGAGATCGGGAACGGCCATCATGAATCTTACGGGATGTTGGCTTCGCCCAAGACGCGTCCCCCGTTCTGACGGAAATCAGGGAGGATTTCGCACCGCAATCCGAATTGTTATCGAACAGCACTTGTGAACAATGGGTGTTCACACGTAAAGTCACACTCAACACTCGCTGACCGACACAGATGTCGTCCGGCGAAACCTGTTGGGAGAAAGTATGACCGACGCGACGACGCGTGATGCCGTGAAACTGACCAGTTCCCGCATCGCCATCTCCAAGGGCTTCGTCACTGTGGGGGTCTCGACGGTGCTGTTGTTCATCGTCTGCGCGGTGTTCGCGCCCACAAGCGTCTCACCCGGCGCGATCCTCGGCATGGTCCCTTTCGCCGCAGTGCTCGCCATTGTGGGGCTCGGGCAGATGCTGGTCGTGCAGCAAGGCGGAATCGACCTATCCATCCCGGGCGCAGTCTCCCTGGCCATCGTGATCGTGAGCCACGAGCCCAACGGTGACAACAGCAAGCTCCTGCCAGCGGTGCTTCTCGCCGTCGGATACGCGATAGCCGCGGGTCTGCTCAACGGCTTCATGGTCGGTCGCCTTGGTCTCAACTCGATTATCGCGACGCTGGGCACCAACGCTCTCCTCTTCGGTGCCGTGCTCGGAATATCCGGCGGCACCCCACGCAGCACGACCAGGCTGCTCGCATCCATCGCGGGCGGACTCAGTTTCGGTATTCCGAATTCCGCCTTCTTCGCCGTCGGCGTGTTGCTCGTGGTCGCGGTGCTCGTGAAGCGCACCGTTGCCGGGCGGCGATTCGAGGCGATCGGGGCAAATCCCTTCGCCGCCCGGGCCACGGGGCTGCGAGTGCGTACCCATCAGTCTCTCGCCTTCGTCTGGGCGCAGTTGCTCTACTGTCTTGCCGGAATTCTGCTTGCGGGCATCACCAACCAGCCCACCGCCTTTCAGGGGGACTCTTACCTGCTCCCGGCAGTCGCGGTGGTCGTGTTGGGTGGAACGTCGCTGCTCGGCGGGCGCGGCTTCCCCATCGCGACAGTCGTCGCGGCAATCTTCCTGAGCCAGCTCGACCAGTTCGTCCTGTCGCTCGGGGTTCCCTACGCGGTGCGCACGCTCGTGCAGGCCGCGGCGCTGGCCATCGGGGTCGCGCTGTACACGGTGGATTGGGCAGCGCTGCGACAGCGGCTGCGGCGCAAGGCGCCGGCGGCCGGAGCGCGCGCATGACCGGGCCGAGCGGGGAACATCACTTTCGACACAGCGGTCGAAATCGAGCGACAGAGGCGTCGCATCCCACCAGGAGGAAATCACACATGAAACGTCGCAGTACACTCACCTTGCTAGCCACGACGATCGTGGCGGCGTCACTGGCACTCGCCGGCTGCAGCAGCACCACACCGAACAGCGCCACCTCATCGGGTGCCGGGACGTCGGTCGCCGGAGCGCCTTCGTGGTGCGGGCCGAAGAAGATCACCCTCGGCCTGCTCGACGGCTTCGGTGGCAACAGTTGGCGCCTGGTCACCACCGCCGCCGGCGCCGACGAGGTCAAGAAGTGCTCGAGCGTCACCAAGTACGAGTATGCCGACGGCCAGGGCGACACCCAGAAGGCCATCTCCGACATCCAGGGCATGGTCGCCAAGGGCGTGAATGCCCTCGTCGTATTCCCGGATGCCGGCCAGGCGATGCTGCCCGCCCTGCGCAGCGCGTACAAGGCCGGCGTCGTCACCGTGCCCTACCGGGTGTTTCCCGGTGGTAAGGACGGCGTGGACTACACCGCCTGGATTGGTGCCGACTTTACGACGGACGGCAAGAACTGGGGCAATTGGATCAAGACCAACCTCCCCGATGGCGGCAACATCCTTTTCATCAGCGGTCCGAAGGGCAACAGCCAGGCCACCGACGAGCTCAAAGGCATGAAGACCGTGCTCACCGACGCCAAGTACAAGTACATCGGTGAAACCCCCGAGGTCACGAACTGGGACCCGGCGCTCACGCAGCAGGTGCTCACCGCCGACATCGCGAAGTACCCGAAGATCGACGTGATCGTCTCGGACTTCGGACCGTCTCTCGTCGGGGCGCTTCCCGCCTTCGCCAAGGGCGGTCGTTCCATCCCGTCCCTGGTCACTTCCGACGGCAACTCGCTCGGGTGCTTTTACCAGGACAACACGGCAGCCAACCCGGACTTCAAGCTCATGACCGTCGCGACCGGTAACGACAACGTGCGACTCGCCGTCGACTACGCCGTTGCCAAGGCCACCGGCGGCAAGCTTCCGTCCGACAAGGTCTTCAAGGCTCCGGCCTTCGAGGACTCCGTGACCGGCACGCCGAGCAAGGTCCAGTGCCGCAAGGACCTTCCCGGTGACATCTACCTCTCCGCGAAGATGTCTCCAGAGGACCAGGCCGCACTGCTGAAGAAGTAGCTCGACCGGGCAATCGCCGGGTTGGTCAGGATC
This sequence comes from Lacisediminihabitans sp., assembly GCF_043726815.1. Classification (NCBI taxonomy): domain Bacteria; kingdom Bacillati; phylum Actinomycetota; class Actinomycetes; order Micrococcales; family Microbacteriaceae; genus Lacisediminihabitans; species Lacisediminihabitans sp. The sequence continues at coordinate 10,495 of NZ_JAYSJZ010000090.1, read as the reverse complement.
ATGGTCCTGGCCGACCCGGCGCCTGCTCTCACCCCCGAACACCGCACAGACAGGCAAGGGCCAACACCGTGAACAACCAGGACACCATTGACGTGACCGCGCCGGACCGGGTTCCCTCGATCGCCCCGGCGACGCTCACCATGACGAACATCTCGAAGCTCTACTCGGGTGTTGCCGCACTCTCCGACGTGTCGGTGACCATCCTGCCGGGAGAGGTGCACGCCATCCTCGGCGAAAACGGGGCCGGTAAGTCCACCCTGATGAACGTGGCGTCGGGAACGGCCCAGCCTGATGAACGTGGCGTCGGGAACGGCCCAGCCTGACGGGGGCACGATCGAGTTCGAAGGCGCGCCGGTGGACGGCCTCACGCCCGTGATCGCAGGTCAGCTCGGCATCGCCATTGTCCACCAACATCCAGCCGTTCTGCCAGACATGACGGTGCTCGAGAACCTGCAGGTGGCACTCCCGGCATCTGTGTTCGCGTCGGGGGAGTCAGTTGAGGCGACGGCGACGCGCCTCCTCTCCGAGGTTGGCCTGCGGGTGCACCTTCGCGATCGTGTCGAGCTGCTGACGGTGGCCCAGACGCACCTGCTCGAGATCGCGAAGGCTCTCGCGCTCAAACCGCGCCTGCTCATCCTCGACGAGCCGACCGCGCCGCTCGGACAGGAGTCCGTGACCCTGCTCTTCGAGAGGGTGCGCGCCGTCGTCGCGGCCGGCACTGCCGTCGTCTACATCACTCACCGCCTCGCCGAGGTTCGTGAACTCGCCGACCGGGTCACTGTCTTGAGGGACGGGCGCGTGCGCGGAAGCGTCATGGTCGACGAGATCAGTGACGAAGAGCTACTCGCCATGATCGTCGGCCGCACCCTCGAATCGACCTTCCCACCCAAGCACGTGCCCTCTGAGGCCGACGAGACGAACTTCACCATCGACGGACTCACCGGTCCCGGATTTGCGAACATCTCGATCGCCGCCAAGCGCGGCGAGATCGTGGGCATCGCGGGCGTCGTCGGCAACGGCCAAAGCGAACTCATGCGCGCGCTTGCCGGCCTCGAATCTTTCACCGGGAGCGTCTCGGTCGGGGGCAGGGAGCTCCCGCCGCGCGAATTGCTGCACGACGCCGCTTTCATGCCGGCCGACCGCCACCGCGAGGGCCTCATGATGACCCTCTCCGTTCGCGAGAACGCCTCGGTCTCCGCGCTCACCAAGTTCCGCCGGTGGTGGTTCCTCAGCCGCAAGCGAGAACTCGGCACGGTGGGCGAGACCCTAGGCTCGCTGTCCGTCAAGGCGGCATCGCTGGACTCCGTCGTGTCTTCCCTCTCCGGCGGAAACCAGCAGAAGGTCGTCATGGCCCGGGCCCTGCTCTCCGAGCCGAAGCTGGTCATCGCCGACGAGCCGACCCAGGGCGTGGATGTAGGGGCGCGCGCCGAGATCTACTCGATCCTGCGCGACGTGTCCGCCTCCGGCATCCCGGTGGTCGTCGCCTCCTCCGACGCGAAGGAACTCGAGGGCCTCTGCGACCGCGTGATCGTGATGTCTCGTGGCCACGCGGTCGAGGTTCTGCACGGCGAGGAGATCAGCGAAGAGCGGATGATCCACGCCGCCGTTCGATCGACGACCCGGTCGGTCTCGGTCGATGCGGTCGCCGATGCATCCAAGTCGACCGGAGTCCGGCGATTCGTCCAGGGAGACTATGCCCCTGCCGTGTTGCTCGTCGGCGTCATCGTCCTGCTCGGCTCGTTCATCTTCAGCCAGAACGCCCGCTACCTCTCCGACTTCAACATCTATTCGGTTTTGACCCTCGTCAGTGCGCTCGGTTTCATCGCACTCGGGCAGACGATCTCGCTTCTGATCGGCGGCATTGATCTCTCTGTCGGCCCTCTGGCCGGTTTCCTCGTGGTGGTCGCATCGTTCTTCGTCAACGACGGCAAGCCTCCGGTCGCCATCATCATCGGTTTCGTGCTCATGGTGGTCGTCGCCATAGCCGTGGGTTTCGTCAACGGGTCGTTGATCCGGTTTGCGCGCTTCACCCCGATCGCCGCAACCCTGACGATCTACATCGCGTTGCAGGGTTTCAGCTTCATCCTGCGCAACGGACCCGACGGGTACATAAACTCGTCGATTACCGCCATCATCGGCTGGCAGGTTGGGCCCATTCCGGTCGCGTTCATCGTGCTCTTGGTCGCCACCCTAGTCAGTGAGTTCTTCCTGCGTAAGCGGCGGTGGGGCTGGCGTCTGCGGGCGACCGGGTCGAGCGAAGAGTCCGCTCGCCGATCCGGCATCAGCATCAACCGCACGGTCATCCTCGCCTACGTCGCGACCTCGCTGTTCGCCTTCGTCGGGGCCGTCATGCTCATGGCACAGATCGGGGTCGGCGACCCAGCCCAGGGCGTCGGCTACACGCTCACGAGCATCACGGCGGTCGTGCTCGGCGGAACGAGCCTGCTCGGCGGCCGCGGCACTTTTGTCGGCACGCTGCTCGGTTCCGTCCTGCTCGTGCAGGTGCTCAACGCGACCACCTTCCTCGGTCTCTCTCAAATGTGGCAGTACCTCTTTCAGGGTCTACTCATCCTGGTCGCAGCGATCGTCTACTCCCTCGTGCGCGCTCGCAAGAAGCGCCGGGCGATCGTATGAGTCCCCGTTTGGCGGTGTGAGCGACCGTGGACACTCTCGGATCGCGTCTCAAGGACTTGCGCCAAAAGTCCGGGCTCAGCCTTCGTGAACTCGCGCGGCAGGCGAATGTGTCGCCCTCGTTCGTCTCGCAGATCGAGAACGGCAAGTCCCAGCCTTCTGTCGCCACGCTCTACGCCTTCTCCCAGCGGCTCAATGTCTCGGTCGATCAGCTCTTCGAGGGCAGGATCGACGGCGAGACCGACGCGGCCTCCGCGGCCGGCAGCGGGGTCGTCGAGTCCGCGCGAGCGGGGGAGGGCGGTCTTACCGACCCGGCGCTTGTCTGGCAGCCGTCCGAGTTCGCCAATCGTATCTCCGTCGTCCACCCACGGCACCGCTCCCACCTCGACATGGCCGCCGGTGTGGTCTGGGAGCGTCTCGCAGCGACCCCGGAGCCGGCTGTCAGCTTCATGAAGATCGTCTACGCTCCCGGGGCGTGTTCGGCCGACACCGAGGAACTCTCCCAACATTCCGGTTACGAGTACGGATACGTCACCATGGGGCAACTCGAGGTCACCATCGGTGACGAGATCTTCCTGCTCAACGAGGGGGAGTCGCTGGGCTTCGACTCGTCAATCCCGCACGTCTTTCGCAATCCCGGAGGCGCCGAGATGCAGGGTATCTGGTTCGTGCACGGCCGATCCAGGCCGCACTAGCTTTCGCCAGACTCTCTTGAACGGACACGGCACAACAGATCTTCAGACCAGACGAAACACAAGACACGCGTCACAAGACACGAGGAGTTGAGCACATGCGCGCAGCGGTTTTCCACGATGCCCACGACATCCGGATCGAGGAGGTGGATGCCCCCAAGGAGGTTGGCCCGGGCGAGGTGCTCGTTCGGCCGTTCTGGTGCGGAATCTGCGGCACAGACCTGCACGAGTACGCCGCGGGCCCGATCGTGATACCGACGCACGCCCATCCTCTGACCGGTGCTTCGGCCCCTCAAATTCTTGGCCACGAGTTCTCGGCAGAGGTGGTCGAGGTAGGGGCCGGCGTTCGCAACGTCGTCGTCGGCCAGCGAGTGTCGGTGATGCCGATCATCTCCTGCGGCGAGTGCTACTTCTGTCGCCGGGGCCTCGGACACCTCTGCACGAGGATGGCGTGCGTGGGCCTCAGCTTCGCCTGGGGCGGCATCGCGGAACTCGCGGTCGTGCCGGCGACCCAGGTCTACGCGCTGCCCGACGAGCTCACTGACATCCAGGGCGCGCTCGTCGAACCGACAGCGGTCGCCGCCTACGGCGTCGACACAGCGGGCGTGCGTCCCGGTGACACGGTGCTCATCACCGGCGCGGGTCCGATCGGCGCCCTCGCGTCGATCTATGCGAGCTCGATCGGCGCGCGGGTCTTCGTCTCCGAGGTGAATCCCGTGCGCGCCGCCCTCGCACGTTCCCTCGACGTGGGCGAGGTGCTCGACCCCTCGTCGATCGATGTCGTGGGCTACCTGCGGGATGTCACGGGCGGCATCGGAGTCGACTCCGTCGTGGAGTGTTCCGGCAACGAGCGGGCGCTTCAGGCCGCGTTCGGTGCAGTGCGGGCGGCCGGCACCATCACCCAGACGGGGCTGCACACCCGGCCGGCCTCGATCGACCCGATGCAGGTGTCGCTGCGAGAGATCACCTACAACGGCACGTGGTGCTACCCGCTCACGGACTGGCCCCGCGTCATCGATCTCATCGCGCGCCGCGGTCTTGCCGTCGAGCGCGTCGTCACTGCCGAAATCGGCGTCGCCGACCTTGTTGAGAAGGGCTTCGACATGCTGCTCAACCCCAGCGGCAACGAGGTAAAGGTGCTCGTGAATGCCCGATAGCTCGGCGCGAAGTGATATCGCGGCCCGATGCGCCCTCCATCGATCCTTCTGACCGGATTGTGAAGCAACGGTGAACGGTCCTTGCGGAAATCGACCCTCAGACGGCGTTCGACTGCCAAATCTCGAGTTGGATGCCGTCCGGATCGCGCAGGTACGCCCACTTGGAACCAGCGTGCACTCCAGTCTCGAGGGTGACCGGGGGCGCGTTGAAGACGGCGCCCTTGGCTGTGAGGTCCGCGTAGGCCTGATCGAGGTCGGAGACCTCCAGGCAGATGTGCGCCGACCCGATGTCGCCGTTGGTTCGGTCGAACTCGCGGCCGCGGGGATTGTGGTACTCGAGGAACTCGATGCGCGTGCTCCCAATGGAGATCATGGCAAACGAAAGGCGGGCGCCTGGCACCTGCAGGCTGTCGGAAAGGGCCTCGCCCGAGCCCTCGGTCACGTCGCCCGGTACCAGGTCGAACATCGTCGAGTACCACTCGAACGACCGTTTCATGTCGCTCACAGAGAGCCCGACGTGGTGGACTCCGGACACGGTGAAAACCATGGCAACTCCTTTGTTGATGATGTCGCCAGCCGACTGGTACGACTCGCGTCCCACCAGTTTGAATCATCGCGAACTCGCTGTACAGTGACACTACACAATTGTGGAGCCATTGCGAACCCTGCGACGGGCAGCGTGGCCGCTACTGCAAAGGAGCAGAGCAGATGAGCGATCGATTGGCGGGCAGAAGCATCGTCGTCACCGGCGGTGGTTCCGGCATCGGCGCCGGTATCAGCCGCGGGTTCGCGGCCGAGGGCGCGCACGTCGTGATCGCCGATCTCAATCTCGAAGGTGGCCAGTCGGTTGCCGCAGAGATCACGGCGTCGGGCGGATCGGCGTTCGCCACCCGCGTTGACATCACCGATCGTGCCAGCGTCGCTGCGGGCATCGCCGCCACCGTTGCCCGATTCGGTCGTCTCGATGCCTACTTCAACAATGCCGGAATGAACTCGCCGATGAAGTTCCTCGAGATCACCGAGGAGAACTTTGAACTGATCATGCGCGTGAACGCCCTCGGCGTGCTGATCGGAATCCAGGAGGCGGCGAAGCAGTTCCTCGCCCAGGGCGGGGGCGGCAAGATCGTGAATACCGCCTCCATCGCGGGGCGCACCGGATTTCCCAGTTTTGCGCCTTACAGCGCGGCCAAGGCTGCGGTGATCTCGCTCACCCAGTCCGGTGCTCGCTCGCTCGCCGCGAGCAAGATCACGGTGAACGCCTTCGCTCCCGGCGTCGTGGCGACGCCCCTCTGGACCAAGCTCGACGCCGATCTCGAGAAGATGGGCGAGGGTGACGCCGGCTTCGATTCCATGGCGAGCGACATCCTGCTGGGTCGTCCAGCGCAGCCCGAGGACATCACCCCCACGGCGATCTTCCTCGCGAGCTCTGATTCCGACTACATCACCGGCCAGGTCATCGCGATCGAGGGCGGCATGATCCTCGTCTGAGCTATCCCGCCCTCTCCTTACCACCAGGCCCCGAAAGGACCATCGATGACTACCGCAACATTCGGCACCAACGGCGTCGACTGGGAGACCAGAATCGACTTCGATCGACTGCGCACCGAAAGGCTGGTGCGGCTGAGGGTGAAGCTCGAGGAGTCAGATCTCGGGTCGTTGCTGGCGTTCGACTTCGCCAATATCCGGTATATGTCGGCGACCCATATCGGCACCTGGGCAATGGACAAGCTGATCCGCTTCTCGCTGATCACGCGGAACAGCGATCCGATCGTCTGGGACTTCGGATCGGCCGCGAAGCACCACTCGCTGTACAACCCGTGGCTCGACACGACAACATCGGAGATGGATGCCGACCCGCATGCCCCGCATCACGGTGCCGTGCGTCCGAGGGCGGAGTCCGGCTCGCGTGCGGGCATCTCGACCCTGCGCGGCGCGTTCAACCCGAACGCGGGCATCGCCGAGGAGCTGGCGGCGAAGATCAAACGAGAGCTGGAGAAATTCGGGGTGGCGCACGAGCCTCTCGGGGTGGACGTGGTGGAGCCTCCCGTCCTGTTCGCGCTGCAGGCGCTGGGCATCGATGTGGTCGACGGGCAGCAGGTGTTCCTCAATGCCCGCGCGATCAAGGGTCGGGACGAGATCTCCCTGCTCACCCAGGCGGCGTCGATGGTGGATGCCGCCTACGACACCCTCTACGAGTTCCTGCGCCCGGGTGTGCGGGAGAACGAGACGGTGGGCCTCGTCTCGAAGACGCTGTACGACCTCGGTTCAGAGTACGTCGAGGGTGTCAACGCGATTTCCGGGGAGCGCTGCTCGCCGCATCCGCACGTTTTCTCAGACCGGCTCATCCGGCCAGGCGACCCGGCGTTCTTCGACATCCTGCACAGCTACCAGGGCTACCGCACCTGCTACTACCGCACCTTCGCGGTCGGCTCGGCCAGCTCGGCCCAGAACGACGCCTACAAGCGGGCCCGCGAGTACATGGACCGGGCAATCGCCCTGGTGCGCCCGGGCGCCACGACCGCGGACATCGTCAAGGTGTGGCCCAGGGCGGAGGAGTTCGGATTCCCGAACGAGGAGGCCGCGTTCGCGCTGCAGTACGGCCACGGGGTCGGACTCTCGATTTGGGAGAAGCCGATTTTCTCGCGGCTGGTGTCGATCGAACATCCCGAGGTGCTGGAGGAGGGCATGGTGTTCGCCCTCGAGACGTACTGGCCGTCAGCCGACGGCATCGGCGCGGCCCGCATCGAGGAAGAGCTCGTCGTGACCGCGACCGGGTGCGAGGTCATCACCAAGTTCCCGGCGGAGAAGCTGCTCGTCGCGGGACAGCGCTACTTCAGCATCGACGGTCCGCTGCCCACACTGCGGAGCGCGCAGTCCCACCTGAACACCCCGGAGGGACGCGGCGAGACCGTCTGACTCCGCCCGTCACACCGCAACACGAGGGAAAGACATGATGAAGGCTGCCCGGTACTACGGGGCTCACGATGTGCGCATCGAGCAGGTGCCCGACCCCGAGCGGCGGCCGGGTGAGGCGCTGCTGCGCGTGCTGCGCAGCGGAATGTGCGGCACGGATGCCACGGAGTGGAAGGCCGGACCGCACACCTTCCCGGTGCCCGGCCCCCATCCCCGCACCGGTCACAGTGGGCCGATGATCCCCGGCCACGAGTTCATCGGCGAGGTGCTCGAGGCGGACGCCGGGGGACGATTCTCGGTCGGCGAGATCGTCGCGAGCGGCGCGGGAATCTGGTGCGGCGAGTGCGTGCGCTGCCGTGAGGGGCGCACGAATCTCTGCTTCGAGTACTACACACTCGGCCTCAACACGGACGGCGGCATGGCCGAGTTCGTCTCGTGCCCCGAGCGCGCCCTGGTGCCGGTGCCCGAGGGGCTGTCCCTCGATCTCGCCGGCCTCTCGCAGCCGCTCGCCGTCGGACTGCACGCCGCCCGCCGCTCGGGGGTGCGGGACGGTGAGTCGGTCGTGCTTATCGGCGCCGGCGCCATCGGATCTTTCGTGCTCGCAGGCATGAAATCGCTCGCCGACATCGACCTGACGGTGGTGGACTTCGCCGGCCCGCGGCTCGATCGCGCGCTGCGGCTCGGCGCGAGCCGCATCGTTCCGGTCGACGACAACACCCGCGCGGCGGTTCTCGCCGCCGTCGGGGAACGCGGGGCCGACCGCGTGGTCGAGGCCAGCGGGGCCCCCGGCCAACTGAACAATGCGATCTCGCTTGTGCGCAACGGGGGGACCATTCTGCAGGTCGGGCTGCCGTCGAGCGAGCAGTCCGTCGACATCCACTCCCTCGTCATGCGTGAGATCACGGTGCGGACGACGCTCGCACACGTGTGCGGCGAGGATCTCAACCCGGCCCTGAACATCCTCCTGACGACCGACCTCGGCGCCGAACTCCTCGACAGCGTGCTACCGCTCGAACGGCTCGCCGAGCAGCTCGAACGGCTCGCCACCGGCGCGCTCGAGGGCAAAGTCCTGTTCGACCCCTCCCTCTAGACCCTAAGGATCCCTCCCATGAAGGCACTGCAATTCTCCGTGCAGGACACACCCGAGGTGGCCGAGCTCCCCATCCCGGAGATCGCCGAGGACGAGGTTCTCGTTGCCGCACGTTCGGTGGGCGTCTGCCACTCCGACATCGACCTGCTCGAGGGCCGCTACATCATCCCCTTCCGCTACCCGATCATCCCCGGTCACGAATGGTCGGGCGAGATCGTGAAGGTGGGGCGCAAGGTCACCGACTTTGCGGTGGGCGACCGGGTCGTGGGGGAATGCGTGATCGGCGCCGACCACTTCGGATTCTCGATCAGCGGCGCCGCCGCCGAGTTCTTCGTAGCCAAGCCGTCCTGGCTGCACCGGCTGCCCGACCAGATCCCGTTCACCGTGGGTGCCCTGGTGGAGCCGTTCAGCGTCGCCTACTACGCGCTCGTGCGTGCCGGCGGGGTGGACGCGAGTGACACCGTGGTGGTGCTCGGCGCCGGTCCGGTCGGCCTCGCGGTGACCGCTGCGGCCGCGGCGATGGGTGCCGTCACCGTCGTGGTGGAGCCCGCCGAGGGGCGCCGGGCTATCGCGCTGTCGCTCGGAGCCAGGCATGCGGTGCACCCGGACGGCATCGTCGCCCTGCTCGCGGACATCACGGGGGGCCGTGGCGCGGACGTCGTGGTCGAGGCATCCGGTCGCCCCGCGGTGATGGCGACGGCGTTGGAACTCGTCGCCTTCCAGGGCCGGATCGCCTACATCGGCATCGATGTGGGGCGCGAGGCGCCGGCCAAGCTCGGCCTCATCCAGTCGAAGGAGCTGCGGATCACCGGCTCCATCGGCTCGCCAGGCGTCTGGCCGGAGACCCTGCGTTTCCTCGCGAACAGCGGCATCGACCTGAACCCGCTGGTGACCCAGCACTTCGGCATTGACGATGCGCTCGATGCGCTCGACGCGGCGCACCACCCCGAGTCGACGATCAAGGCGCACATCGACCTGACCGCCACCCTCCCCGCCTGACCCTGTCGTAGGTCAGCCCGCTGGTTAAGGGATGATCCGTGCCGCGCGGTAGCGGTCGACCTTGTCGAAGAAGCTGTCCGGGGTTCCGCGGAAGTTCAGGAATCCGGCCTTGCGGCTCTTGGTCATGTCGGTGAGGCACTCGATCTCCCGGCCGAGGTCGCCGTCGGAGTGCCACCACGAGGCGAGTCGCCCGAGGTCCTTTTCCACGAGTCCGTTCTTCTCGGCGATGGCGACCCAGGTCGCCTCCATGCCGCGCATCTGATCAGCGAGCAGGCGCGGTTCGCCCTCGAAGCCCTCCCATTCGAGACCGAAGAACTCGGCGATCTGGGGCCAGAGCCAGCGCCAGCGGAACACGTCGCCGTTGGCGATGTTGAAGGCCTCGTTCTCGGCCTCGGGATGCGTGCCGGCCCAGATCAGCTGCTCGCCGAGCAGGTCGGCATCCGTCACATCGGTGAGGCCGTTCCACTGCATCGCCGACCCGGGGAAGACGAACGGTAGTCCGAGTTCCTTGCAGATGGTGGCATAGACCGACAGAGTCAGCGCCATGTTCATGGCGTTTCCGGTGGCGAAGCCGAAGACGGTGTGGGCGCGGTGCACGCTCCAGGTGAAGCCGTTGCGCTCCGCCGATGCGAAGACCTCGTCCTCCTGGGCGTAGTAGAAGTTGGGAAAGTCGAGGCGGGGCTCATCCTCGTGGAAGGGTGTGTCTGCCATGACACCCTGGCCGTAGAACTCGAACGGACCGAGGTAGTGCTTGAGGCCGGTGAGCAGGGCCACGTGGCGCACGGACTTCTGGGGCTCGAGGGCGGCCAGCACGTTGCGAACCGTGGCGCTGTTGACCTCGATGTTCTGCGCCTCCGTGTCGTGCCGCATCCAGGCGGTGATGATCACCAGCTCGGGGGAGGATCCGGCGAGAGCCGCACCCAGTCCAGCCGGATCGAGCAGGTCGGCCACGGCGTTGGTCACACCCGGGATCTCGAGGGATCCGCTGCGGGACAGGCCGGTGACCTGCCAGC
>NZ_JAYSJZ010000089.1:0-2137 GCF_043726815.1 Lacisediminihabitans sp. | reverse complement strand
CTGCTCGGCGAGTTGGCGACTCACCGTCTGCCCGGCGATGCCGGTGGACCCGACGACGAGCGCTCGGCGCTTGTCGGTCTGTGTGGTTGTCATGGGGTGTGGAACCTCTCTGTTGATCGGCGGTGACCGTGGTGATGGTGGATGGGCTCAGCCGGGCTGGACTAGCCCGCGGGTGACCTCGGCGATGGCCGACCAGTCGAGATCGGCGAGGGCCGGATCGGCGAGCGCGGTCTCGAAGATCTGCCGCAGCACGGATGCCGTCGGCAGGGTGACCCCGTAGGCCGCGGCGGCCTGCTCGGTGAGTGCGAGATCCTTGAGACCGAGCGCCACGGTGAACCCGGGCGGCGAGTAGGCCTTGCGCGCGATGAGCGCGCCGTACCCGGTGTAGGCCGAGCCGGCGAAGGCGGCGTCGGTGAGGATCTCGACGAACGTCTCGCCGTCGACACCTCCCTGCTCGACCAGGGTGACCGACTCCGCCAGGGCCTGCAGCGCGTGGATCAGGTTGTAGTTGACGCCGATCTTCACCAGGTTCGCGGTGCTCGGCTCGGCGCCGACGACCCAGGTGCGCTTGCCGAGGATGTCGAGGTAAGGCCGGGCGCGTTCGACCGCGGCGGGGGCGCCCGCGGCGACGATGTTGAGCGTGCCGCTCGCGGCGACGTTCGCGCGCCCGAGCACCGGGGCGGCGACATAGTCGACCCCGGCCCGCCGGTGCATCTCGACCAGCCGGTCCGTCGCGGCGAGGCTCAGGGTGGAGTGGCACACGTGCAGGGAGCCGGCCGGGGCGGCGGCGAGCGCCTCCGCCGTGAAGGTGGCCTCCGCCGCCGCGTCGTTGGCGAGCATCGAGAAGAAGAGGCCCGTGGCGATGGCCTCGTAGGCCGTGCCGGCGCGCTCGGCGCCGGCATCTTCGAGGGCATCGGCGGCCGAGGCGGTGCGGTTCCACACCCGAACCGGTTGCCCCGACTCGAGCAGCCGACCGGCCATGGCCGCGCCCATCGTGCCGAGTCCGAGGAATCCGACCAGTGCCATCGTCACGCCTCCCAGACGGTCTTGAGGTTGCAGAATTCGCGGATGCCGGCGGCGGCGAGCTCGCGGCCGTAGCCGGACACCTTGATGCCGCCGAACGGCAGCTCGGGGTAGGAGATCGTCATGCCGTTGATGAAGACCGCGCCCGCCTCGAGTTCGCGCGAGAAGAACACGCGTTCCGCGGCATCCGTGGTCCAGATGTTGGAGCTGAGGCCGAAGTCAGTGCCATTGGCGATGGCGAGAGCCTCCGCGGCATCGGCCACCCGGTACAGGCTCGCGACGGGTCCAAACGTCTCTTCGAGGTACAGGCGCATGTCCGGCGTGATGCCTTCGATGATGGTCGGCGGATAGAACCACCCCGGTCCGGTCGGCATGACCCCTCCGACGGGAGCGGTCGCCCCCTTGCCGAGGGCGTCGTCCACCAGCCCGGCCAGATCGCTGCGGCCGCTCTCGGTGGCGACCGGGCCGACGTCGGTCATCGGGTCCGTCGGGTCGCCGACGCGCAGCGCCGCCATCCGCCCGACGAACAGGGCGCGGAACTCGTCGTAGACGTCGGTGTGCACGATGAATCGCTTCGCGGCGATGCGGGACTGCCCGTTGTTGCCGGTGCGCGAGGTGACCGCCATTGTGACAGCGGCGGACAGGTCTGCGCTCGGCATGACGATGAAGGGATCTGATCCGCCGAGCTCGAGCACCGCCTTCTTGATGCTTCCGCCCGCGATCGACGCGACGGAGCGGCCGGCCGGTTCGGATCCGGTGAGCGTCACCGCCACGACCCTCCGGTCTTCGATCACGGTCTTCACCTCCGCCGAGCCGATGAGCAGCGTGGAGAACGCGCCCTCGGGGAATCCGCCGCGGGTGAACAGGGTGTCGAGGTAGAGGGCGGCCTGCGGAACGTTCGACGCGTGCTTGAGCAGGCCGACGTTCGCCGCCATTAGGGCGGGCGCCGCGAAGCGGATCACCTGCCAGAGTGGGTAGTTCCAGGGCATCACGGCGAGCACGATTCCGAGCGGCTGGTAGACGGCCCGCGCGGCGACCGCGCCGACCGAGGCGGGATCCTCCAGCACCTCGTCCGCGAGGAAGTCCTCTGCATGGGCGGCGTAGAAGCGCATGT
>NZ_JAYSJZ010000088.1:0-30580 GCF_043726815.1 Lacisediminihabitans sp. | reverse complement strand
GCGCGCAGCGGCCCCCGGTAGCGCGCCCCGCGCCGGCTTCCTACTTGGCCGAGACGATGTCCGGGGCCTCGAGGCGCACGCGGTCGGCGGACTCGTCGTCCGGCTCGAGCTGGCTCGCCCGCTCGGCCGCGACCCGCTTGAGATAGTTGTTCACCTCACGGTCGACCCGCTCCTGGTCCCATCCGAGCACGCGCCCCATGAGGGCGCCGGCCACCGGGGCCGCGGACACTCCGCGATCCCAGGCCTCGATCGAGATGCGGGTGCGGCGGGCGAGAACGTCCTCCAGGTGGAGCGCGCCCTCGTGGGTCGCCGCGTAGATCACCTCGGCCTCGATGTAATCGTCGGCGCCCGGCAGCGGGGTGTTGAGCGACGGGTCCTCGCGGATCAGGTCGAGCAGTTCATCCGTCATGACCCCGTAGCGGTTGAGCAGGTGCTCGATGCGCACCTTGTGCACTCCGAACGCCCGGGCGATCTTCGCGCGCTTGTTCCAGGCCGCCTGGTAGCCCTCCGCACCGAGCAGAGCGATGTCCTGCGTCACGCTCTTCGGAACGTTGGCGTCGAGCGCCGCGGCGGCGGCATCGATTGCGTCCTTGGCCATGATGCGGTAGGTGGTCCACTTGCCGCCGGCGACAACTACGAGGCCCGGCACACTGTGCGCCACGATGTGCTCGCGGGAGAGCTTGGAGGTCTGCTCCGACTCGCCGGCGAGCAGCGGGCGGAGTCCGGCGTAGACGCCCTCGACGTCGTCGCGGGTGAGCTTCACGGCGAGCACCGAGTTGACGTGCTCGAGGATGTAGTCGATGTCCGCGGCCGTCGCCGCCGGGTGCGCCTTGTCCAGGTGCCAGTCGGTGTCTGTGGTGCCGATCAGCCAGTGCCGGCCCCACGGGATCACGAAGAGCACGCTCTTCTCGGTGCGCAGCAGCAGGCCCATTGTCGACTGGAAGCGGTCCCGCGGAACGACGAGGTGCACGCCCTTCGAGGCCCGCACCTTGAACTGGCCGCGCTCGCCCACCATCGACTGGGTGTCATCCGTCCACACGCCGGTGGCGTTCACGACCTGCTTCGCCCGGATGTCGAACCGCTCGCCCGTCTCCAGGTCGTGGGCCCGGGCGCCGACCACGCGCTCCCCCACCTTGATGAAGCCCTCGATGCGCACCCGGCTGGCCACGTGCGCGCCATAGAACGACGCCGTGCGCGCGAGCGATGCGGTGTACCTCGCGTCGTCGACCTGGGCGTCGTAGTAGGTGATGCCGCCGACGAGCGCGTCGTTGGAGAGGCTCGGGATGGAGCGCATCACCTGGGACTTGGTGAGGTGCCGGTGGTGCGGAACACCGGGCGGGCGACCGCCGGTGTAGCTGAAGATGTCGTAGAGCAGCATGCCGGCGCCGACATAGAGCCGCTCAATCACCCGCTTCTGGAGCGGGTAGAGGAAACGCACCGGCTTCACCAGGTGCGGGGCGAGCCGCTGCAACAGCAGGCCGCGTTCGATGAGGGCCTCGCGCACCAGCCGGAAGTCGAGCTGCTCCAGGTAGCGGATGCCGCCGTGCACGAGCTTGGACGACCGGCTCGAGGTGCCGCTGGCCCAGTCCCTGGCCTCAACCATTCCCACGCTCAGACCCCGGGTGACCGCGTCGAGCGCGCTGCCGGTTCCCACGATGCCGCCGCCGACCACAAGGATGTCGAGTTCCTTCTCCTTGAGGGCGGTTATCGCATCCGCGCGCTCCTCCGGACCCAGCTTCGATGAGCGAGTTACCGTCTTTTGCCTGGCCATCACTGCCTCCGTAGGGTTACTTGTGGTACGGCGCGACCACCACTTCGACCCGCTGGAATTCCTTGAGGTCGGAGTATCCGGTTGTCGCCATGGAGCGGCGCAAAGCGCCGACGAGATTCACTGTGCCATCGGCAACTGAGGATGGCCCGTAAAGAATTTCCTCGAGCGGGGCGGTCGAGCCGACCTTCACCCGGTTGCCCCGCGGAAGTTCGTTGTGGTGCGCCTCCTGGCCCCAGTGCCAGCCGCCGCCCGGCGCCTCGGTGGCCCGCGCGAGGGTCGAACCGAGCATCACGGCATCCGCCCCCACCGAGAACGCCTTGGCGATGTCGCCGCTCGTGCCCAGGCCGCCATCGGCGATCACGTGCACGTAGCGTCCGCCGGACTCGTCCATGTAGTCGCGACGGGCGCCGGCGACATCCGCCACGGCCGTGGCCATGGGCGCATGGATGCCGAGGCTCGCGCGCGTGGTGGAGGCCGCGCCGCCGCCGAAGCCGACAAGCACGCCCGCCGCGCCGGTGCGCATGAGGTGAAGCGCCGGGGTGTAGCCGGCCGCGCCGCCCACGATCACGGGCACGTCGAGCTCGTAGATGAACTTCTTGAGGTTGAGGGGTTCCTGGTTCTTGGAGACGTGCTCGGCGCTCACCGTCGTGCCGCGGATCACGAACAGGTCGACACCCGCCTCCACCACGGTCTTGTACAGCTCCTGGGTGCGCTGCGGCGAGAGGGCGGCCGCCACGGTGACTCCGGCCGCGCGGATCTCCTCGAGGCGGGTCTTCACCAGTTCCGGCTTGATCGGCTCGGCGTAGATCGCCTGCATGCGCGCGGTGGCGGCGCCGTCCGGAAGGGCGCGGATCTCGGCGAGCAGCGGCTCCGGGTCGTCGTAGCGCGTCCAGAGGCCCTCGAGGTCGAGAACGCCGAGGCCGCCGAGCTGGCCCATCAGGATCGCGGTCGCCGGGGAGACCACCGAGTCCATGGGCGCCGCGATGAAAGGGATCGTGAACTGGTAGGCGTCGATGCCCCAGTTGACCGACACGTCCTGGGGGTCACGCGTGCGCCGACTCGGCATGATGGCGATGTCATCAAAGGCATACACCCGGCGAGCGCGCTTGGCGCGGCCAATCTCTACGTCACTCACCCGTCCAGCCTACCGGTCGGTGCCGCGGTGCGCTCCAGCCCGGGGTCGGGCGTGCTGATGGGGGTGCGGGTGGGGTTCTGCTCCCGCGCGTTGCGGGGTCTGCGGGGCCGGGGGCCTCGCCGCACTCGAGGTCAACTGCATCCCGCTGTTGCCAACCCGGGCGTGTGCGGACCGTCCGGGCCGGCACGCCGGCCCCGGCAGTCCGCACACGCCCGTGGTGGCGCACCGACCCCTGCAGTTGCCGATTACGCGCCCTTCCGGTTCGACGGCAAACCTGCGTCACGCAGAATGGTGAAGAGTGACGGCGGCGCGATGGCATCCTCCCAGAGCCACCGGGCGACGGATGGGCCGAGAGCGCGAAGCCGGTCTTCGCGTTTCTTCTCTGCGATCACGATGTCGCTGACTGACAGCGTGCGGCCGAACGCTCCGCGCGTGTACTTGAGGAGCCCATCGAACTCACCGATGAGGCGGTACTGCGGCCACCAGAAGTCCGTGAACCCGATGAGCCCGTGCCTGTCTTCGAATCGCTGCTGCAGCACGGGTGCGGGGAACCCCAATTCGTGAATTGTCGCCCGGCTGAGCGACTCTCCCGGGGAACCGGAAAGGCAGTCGCCGAATTGGATGGCCCGGCTGACGCGCTGGCGTCCTCGTGAGACTTCGAGTGCAGTGAGGACATCCCACAAATCGGTAGTCGCCAGGCTTGGCTTGGGCGACGCAGTGGTGCCCGGTCGAATCGCCCAGTCCAGCGCAGCAACCGCCGAGGGAAACGGAAGCACGAGCGCAAGATCGATGACCGTCCGTCGAAGACTCGTCACGGGAACCCCGCCGACGATCTCGATGTCGCTGTCGAGAAAGCGGGTGGCGTGCCGGCGGAATGACCCCTCGGTGCGCGACCCGGCGGCCTCGCTGGCAAGCACATCGACGAGCCTCGGCAACTCGCCGACGAGTGGAATTCCCCACACGACGGCCGCCGAGCGATGGCTCAGAATGGGATGGGTGCGGCTCGCGCCGGTTGCCGCGATGACCTGGTGTCGATACTGCTCGGTTCGATCGAGCGCATGCCACACCTTCGTCGGCAGGTACGCGCCGCGGTGGATGCGCACCGCATCCCCGCGCTGGGCCGCCCGGCGAAATGGTCGACCGTCGAGATCGAACTGGCGGAGCTCGGAGACGTAGGTGATGTCGTGGATGTGCGCGATGTTCTGCATGCAGCGAACGATCGTTCATCTGGGGGACGGCGAGAGACGTTCGACCCATCCGGCGAGGATGCCTGCGCGCTAGGGCAACTGGGGAGGAGATGTCACCCGACGGGGCTGCGAGATCGCCCCCTCGGGCCGAGGCGGACAGTACGGGCCGGCACGCCGACCCGGATTGTCCGCGGACGCCCGCTTTGCCCTCGGCGGCACAACTGCAGGGCCCACACCAAGCACCGCCCAACCCCTACCGGGAGTAGTTCGGCGCCTCCACCGTCATTTGGATGTCGTGCGGGTGCGATTCCTTGAGTCCGGCAGCGGTGATGCGCACGAACTTGCCCTTGGCCTTGAGCTCCGGGATGGTGCGCGCGCCGGTGTAGAACATCGACTGGCGCAGGCCGCCAAGCAGCTGGTACGCCACCGCGGAGAGCGGGCCGCGGTACGGCACCTGTCCCTCGATGCCCTCGGGGATGAGCTTGTCGTCCGACGGCACGTCGGCCTGGAAGTAGCGGTCCTTCGAGTACGACGTCTTCTCTCCGCGGCTCTGCAGGGCCCCGAGCGAACCCATGCCGCGGTACTTCTTGAACTGCTTGCCGTTGACGAAGACGAGGTCGCCCGGGCTCTCGTCGCAGCCGGCGAGGAGCGAGCCGAGCATGACCGTGTCCGCGCCGGCGACGAGGGCCTTGGCGATGTCGCCCGAATACTGCAGTCCGCCGTCGGCGATCACCGGGATGCCGTGCTCCCGCGCGGCGAGGGACGCCTCGTACACCGCGGTCACCTGCGGAACCCCGACTCCGGCCACGACGCGGGTGGTGCAGATCGAGCCGGGGCCGACGCCCACCTTGATGGCGTCCGCTCCGGCATCCACGAGCGCCTGCGCGCCGCCGCGGGTGGCGACGTTGCCGCCGATGATGTCGACGTGGCTCGCGACCGGGTCGTTCTTGAGCCGGCGGATGATGTCGATCACGCCGGCGCTGTCGCCGTTCGCGGTGTCGACGACCAGGGCATCCACCCCGGCGTCGATGAGGGTCATGGCGCGCTCCCACGCGTCGCCGAAGAACCCGATCGCGGCGGCCACCCGGAGCCGGCCGGAGTCGTCCTTGGTGGCGTTCGGATACATCTCGGACTTGTCGAAGTCCTTGACGGTGATGAGGCCGCGGAGCCTGCCATCGGCATCGACGAGCGGGAGCTTCTCGATCTTGTGCTGCGCGAAGATGGCGACCGCGTCATCCGGGTCGATGCCCTCGCGGGCGGTGATCAGGGGCGCGCGGGTCATCACGTCGCGCACGAGAGTCGTGGCCTTCTCGAACGGCGAGACGAAACGCATGTCGCGGTTGGTGATGATGCCGACGAGACGGCCGTCGTCCTCCACCACCGGGAGTCCGGAGATGCGGAACTGGCCGCACAGGGCGTCCACCTCCGCGACCGTCGCGTTGGGGGTGGTCGTCACCGGATTGGTGATCATGCCGGACTCGCTGCGCTTCACGCGATCCACCTGGTCGGCCTGGTCGACGATGGAGAGGTTGCGGTGCAGCACGCCCAGCCCACCCTGGCGGGCGATGGCGATGGCCATGCGCGACTCGGTCACGGTGTCCATGGCGGAGGAGAGCAGCGGCGCGGCCACGGTGATGCGGCGGCTGAGGCGCGTCGAGGTGTCCGCCTCGCTCGGGATGACGTCGGTGTGCCCCGGGAGGAGCATGACGTCGTCGTAGGTGAGCCCGATGAAACCGAAGGGGTCCGGCTGGTCCATGTGTCCTCTTTTTCCCGCGAATGCTGAGCTGAAGGTCCGGACTGCATCGACGGATTCCGGTACTCAATATTAACCAGTTAGCGGCGCGGCTATTCCACCGTCATAATGGCGAGACTGAAGCGTGCTCTCCGCGAAACACCGGTGACACATTCGACAACTAACGTCAATGACGACGGTCGGCCAGATTGCCCGGGAAACCCTTGCCCCGGCTGGCTCCGCCTTGGAGGTTCCGTGACACTCGCAGGTACAGTTCCCCGACGCAAGACGCGGTGGTTGGTCGTGATCTTCGCAGCGCTCGCCGCATGCGCATTCGTCTTCTCCAGCGCCGGGTCGGCATTCGCCGCCGACACCCCGACGCCGACGCCGTCGGCCTCGACGCCCGCCGCCCAGAGCATCGGCGTGTGGGTGCGGGTCGCCGCCGACAAGTCCAACGTGGCCGGCGTCAAGGTGACCGTTTCCGGACCGAAGGGCTTCACGGTTACCGCGGTCACCGGTGCCGACGGCAAGGTGACTGTGCCCCTCGACAAGCCGGGAACGTACAAGGTCAACCTTGATGCCTCCAGCATCCCGCCCGGCGCCGGAGCGGTTCTCGGAACCAATCCGCGCGATGTATCGGTGGGCGGGGACAACCAGGGTGTACCCGCCTACTTCCTCCTCGGCTCGGCGGCGACCACGCCGTCTCCCGGATCTACCGCGAAGCCTTCGCCAGGGGGTACCGGCTCTGGCACGTCCTTCGGCGAACTGGCCCTGCAGCGAGTGGCGACCGGCCTCATCTTCGGCCTGCTTCTTGCGCTCGCCTCAATCGGCGTCTCCCTCATCTACGGCACCACGGGCCTCAACAACTTCGCCCACGGCGAACTCGTGACGTTCGGCGCCCTCGTCGGTTACATCGTCTCGGGAACGCTTCATCTGCCCGGCTGGCTCGGCATCATCGCGGCCCTCGTGTTCGGTGGCGTCTTCGGCTATCTGCAGGACCTCGGGCTGTGGAAGCCGCTGCGGAAGAGGGGCGTGGGTCTCATCCCCCTGATGATCGTGAGCATCGGACTGTCTCTCGCGTTGCGGTACATCTATCAGTTCATCTTCGGGCCGGGGCTGCTCGTCACGCCGAGCAACAACAGTTCCTTCCTCACTCTCGGGCCCGTCCACCTGCGACTAACGGATGTCACGAGCCCGCTCATCTGCATCGTGGTGCTGCTCCTCGTGGCCTTTGCGCTCCTGCGCACCCGCATCGGAAAGGCGACCAGAGCGGTGTCTGACAACCGATCGCTCGCGGCCGCCACTGGCATCAATGTGGAGCGGGTCATCCGCATCGTCTGGGTCGCCGGCGGCGCACTCGCCGGTCTCTCGGGCGCCCTGATCGGCTACTACCAACCGATCAACTGGGAGACGGGAGCGAGCATCCTGCTGCTGATCTTCGCGGCCGTCACGCTCGGAGGTCTCGGGACCGCGTTCGGAGCGCTGATCGGTTCGCTCGTGATCGGCCTCCTCGTCGACCTGTCGACGCTCTTCATTCCCTCCAACATGAAGTTCGTCGCCGCGCTCGCCGCGCTGATCGTCATTCTGATATTCCGGCCACAGGGCATCCTGGGTCGACGAGACCGGATCGGTTAGGGAAACTCTCATGGACTTGAACTTCATCCCTCTGGCATTCGGCCAGATCCTCTCGCCGCTCACCATCGGATACGCTCTCGCGGCTCTCGGGCTCGCCGTCCATTTCGGCTTCACCGGACTGCTGAACTTCGGCCAGGCCGGCTTCATGGCGGTGGGAGGCTACTTCTTCGCAATCACCACGGTGAAGTTCGACTGGCCCCTCTGGGCGTCGCTCATCGCCTGTGTGGTCGGCGCGATTCTCTTCGCCCTCCTGCTCGGCATCCCGACCCTGAGACTGCGAGCCGACTATCTGAGCATCGTGACGATCGCCGCCGCGGAAATCGTGCGCTACACCGTCAAGACTCCGAGCATCAGCAACCTGACCGGCGGCTCTGACGGGATCAACGGGTCGTCTCGCGACTTCTACCGACTCAACCCGCTGCCGGACATCCGCTACGGCTACGGAGTGCTCTCGTACAACAACAACGAGGTGTGGTCGATGATCGTCGGCTGGACCGTGGTGATCATTGCCGCGGTATTGGTCTGGCAGCTCATGCGGAGCCCATGGGGCCGCATCGTCAAGGGCATCCGTGAGGACGAGGATGCCGTGCGCAGCCTCGGCAAGAACGTGACCTGGTACAAGATGCAGTCACTGATTCTCGGCGGCGTGCTCGCGGCCCTGGGAACGGTGCTCGTCATCATCCCGACGTCACTTCAGCCGGACAACTACGGCACGCAGACCACGTTCTTCCTGTACACGATCGTGCTTCTGGGCGGCGCGACCACCGTGCTCGGCCCGATCGTCGGGTCCATCATCTTCTGGGTCGTGCTGTCGCTGTCGGACGGCATCCTGACGCTGCTCGTCTCCAACCACCTGCTGCCGATCACCTCGGTGCAACAGGGACCGATCCGATTCATCATCGTCGGCATCGCCCTGATGCTCTTGGTGATCTACCGGCCGCAGGGCATATTCGGCAAGAAGAGAGAGGCTCACTTCAGTGGCTGACGCGAACACGACCAAGGCCCCGCTCCAGATCGGCGAACCGGGACCGGGCGTCAAGAAGGTCGACCCGATCCTGGTCGCCGACGGCGTGCGACGCTCATTCGGCGGCGTGAATGCGGTCGACGTCGAACACGTCGAGATCCCGCGGAACGCCATCACGGCCCTCATCGGACCGAATGGGGCGGGCAAGACGACCTTCTTCAACCTGCTCACCGGCTTCGACAAGCCTGACTCGGGAACGTGGGAGCTCGACGGCAAGAGCCTGGCCAACGTGCCGGCGTTCAAGGTGGCTCGCCGCGGCATGGTGCGAACATTCCAGCTGACCAAGGCCCTCAGTCTGTTGAGCGTGATGGAGAACATGCGGCTCGGCGCCGGCGACCAGGGCGGGGAGCGCATGCTCACGGCCCTGTTCAGCGGCTTCTGGCGCAAGCGGGAGAAGGAGATCACCGACCAGGCCCTCGAGCTTCTCACCCGGTTCAAGCTCGACACGAAGAAGGACGATTACGCCGCGAGCCTCTCCGGCGGCCAGCGAAAGCTTCTCGAGATGGCGCGAGCGCTCATGTCCAAGCCGGAACTCGTCATGCTCGACGAACCGATGGCCGGCGTCAACCCGGCCCTTACGCAGTCCCTGCTCAGCCACATTCTCGACCTCAAGAAGGAGGGCATGACCGTGCTCTTCGTCGAGCACGACATGCACATGGTGCAGACCATCGCCGACTGGGTGATCGTGATGGCCGAAGGCAAGATCGTCGCGGAGGGATACCCCGATGTCGTCATGCGCGATCCGGCGGTGATCGACGCCTACCTCGGTGCTCACCACGACACCGACCTCGGCTCGCTCACGGGGCAACTCGAGGTGGCGAAGGACCTCGGAGACTCCTTCCTGGTGAATGAGATCAGCGAGGAAATCAGCGACGAAGCAAGCACGAAGGAGACCACCGATGGCCAATGAGATTGTTCTCGAGACCAAGGATCTCGTCGCCGGGTACCTGCCGGGTGTGAACATCCTGAACGGCTGCAACGTCTACGTCGAGAAGGGCGAGCTCGTCGGCATCATCGGGCCGAACGGCGCCGGGAAATCGACGCTGCTCAAGGCGATCTTCGGCCAGGTCAACATCCGCAGCGGCTCCGTGCTGCTCGCCGGTGACGAGATCACGGGCCTGAAGGCCGACAAGCTCGTCACGCGCGGGGTCGGAATGGTGCCACAGAACAACAACGTGTTCCCGAGCCTCACCATCGAGGAGAACCTCGAGATGGGCGTGTACCAGAAGCCCAAGATGTTCAAGGAGCGCATCGACTTCGTCACTAATCTGTTCCCCGAACTCGGCAAGCGACTCAAACAGCGGGCCGGCTCCCTCTCGGGAGGCGAGCGCCAGATGGTGGCAATGTCGCGGGCGCTGATGATGGACCCCTCCGTGCTGCTTCTCGACGAGCCAAGTGCCGGCCTCTCGCCCGTGCGTCAGGACGAGACGTTCATCAACGTCGCCCAGATCAACCGCGCGGGCGTCTCCGTCATGATCGTCGAGCAGAACGCCAGACGAGCGCTGCAGATCTGCGACCGGGGCTACGTGCTCGACCAGGGCAAGGATGCCTACAGTGGCACCGGGCGCACGCTGATGAGCGATCCGAAGGTGATTGAGCTGTACCTCGGCACCCTGGCAACGGACCACGCGGTCACCAACACCACGCCGACGGCCGGCGGGTAGCGGACAGACAAGCGTGAGAAGGGGCCCGGCACAGAGTGCCGGGCCCCTTCTCGTGCGACGCCCAGGCGCCCGGACGGCACAGGGAAGGGCCCCGGTCCGAGAACCGGGGCCCTTCCTACTGAGTGGCTACTTGCTGAGGTCGCCGAACTCGGCGGACTCGTACACGTTGTCGTTGCCGGTCGTGTACTTGTAGATGGAGATGTACGCCTGCGACGGGTCACCGTTCTTGTCGAACGTGATCGGACCGGAAAGCCCGTCGTAGTTCGCGGCCTTGCCATCGTTGATCAGCTTGGCGCAGGCCGCGAAGGTCGTGCACTTGGTGCCGTCCCTCGAAACCGACTGCAGGTTGGCCTTGAGGGTCGGACCGTCGGTCTTCTTGCCCTTGAGCGCAGCCAGGGCGAGGAGCACCGTGGCGTCGTAGGACTCCGGGGCGTAGCTGAACACCGTCAGCGCCGCGTTGCCCTGCTTCTTGACGAGCGCCTGCAGCTTGGCCTGGTAGTCCTTCGAGGCATTCACACCGGGGTTGGTGAACTGCGCGCCAGCGATGTCCGGTCCCGTGTATGACTTGTCGATGACTCCGTAGTTGCCGTCCGTGCCGTAGAACTTCTTGAAGTCGAAGTTGTTCTTCTGCAGCTCGGGGGCGATGGCCTTCAACTGGTCGAACGAGATCACGACGAGCGCGTCGGGGTTCGACGAGAGAGCCTGCGTCACCTCAGACGAGAAGCTGGTAGCCGCGGGGTCGTACGGCACGTTCTCGCCGACGGTTCCGCCGCCCGCCTCGATGGCCTTCTTGACGTTGTCGTCAAGACCCTGGCCGTACGAGTCGTTTTGGTAGATGATCGACACGTTTGTCGCGCCGTCCTTGAGCACCTTCTGGCCCAGCACTCGACCCTGCAGAACGTCCGAGGGCGCGGTTCGCCAGTAGTATCCGTCATCCGCATAGGTCGAGAATGCCGGGGAGGTGTTGGCCGGGGAGATCTCGATGACCTTGGCTTTCGTGATCTGGTCGATCATGGAGAGCGAAACGCTGGAGGACGCGGCACCGATGATCGCGCTGACGCCATCGGCGAGCAGTGCCGTCGCGGACTGGGTCGCGATGTTGGTCTTCGTGTCACCCGAGTCCTTGTTCTCGACGGTGACCTTGATTCCGGCCTTCGCGGCGTTGATGTCTGCGGCAGCAGCCGCGACGCCAGCGAACTCGGGCGGCCCAAGCACTGCGAGGGAGCCCGTCTGCGGCAGAATCGTGCCGATCTTCAGTGTCAGGTCCTTGCCGGTAGAGGTAGAGCCACCCGAGGCACAGCCGCTCAAGATGAGCGCGCTGATGCCGAGAATTGCGATACCGCTAATGGCGGACTTGAGAGACCGTGAGCGGGAGGCCGGGGCCTTCGCGAGAACGCTCATGTTGCTCCTTGCGTTGTGTGTGTTTGAGGACGCGACAATGCGGGGCATTGCCGTGCTTATGAACGTATTGCCCACGATCACGAGAAACAATACGTCTGGGTTACATCCATGTAACACGGCAGAATCGTTACCTTTCGTTACCGAAGGATTTTTTTAGGCCCGGGAGAGAGCGTCACCCACCGACCGTGTCGCCGACCCTCGCGAATCGATTTGCGGCGTCATACTTGTAGACCCCGAAATGCGCGGAGCTCGGATCGCCGTTGCTATCGAAGGCGATCGGCCCCGAGATTCCGTCGTAGTCGATGTCGGTCCTGGTCTTCAGCACGGCGAGACACTCGCCGAAGCTCGTGCACTTGATGCCGCCCTTCGAGACGTCGGTGAGCCTCGCCGCGATGGACCGACCGCCGGCATCGCGGGCGACCGTCGCCGCGAGGGCGGCGAGGATCGTGGCGTCGTACGCCTCCGGGGCGTAGGCCAGGTTGCTCGCCGCGGGGTCCGCTGCCTTCACTCGGGCCGTGAAGGCGGCATCCGACCCGGCTCCCGCGAGGATGCCGTTGACGCCGGTGAGGGTGCCGGCCGGCAGCGCCTGCGAGTAGTCGGCCATGTTCTCCCCGGTGAGCCAGAGCTTCGCGCCGCCGAGGCCGGCCGCGGTCAGCGCCGTGATCACCGCCTTGTTCTGCTCCATCGCGGCGAACGTGCTGGCGAACACCACGGCATCCGGGGTGGTCTTCTTCACCGCGGCGACGATCGGAGCGAAGTCCTTGGTGGACGAGTCGAACTTCTGCGTCGAGACGAGGGAGCCGAAGCCGGCCTTGAGCCGGGAACGGAGCGAGCCGAGAATCGCGGCGCCGGTGTCGTCATTGAGGTAGACGTAGGCCACCCTGCCCTTGCCACCGATGGCTCGCGCAAGGGCGTCGCCCTCGAGCGCCGCCGAGGGGATGGTGCGGAAGAACAGTCCGGAGTCCGCCACGGCGCTCAGTCGCACGGAGGTGGCGGCGGGCGAGATCATCGGGATGCCGGCGGCGACGAGCTTCGGAACGAGTCGCTCCGCGAGCACGGACGACGACGGGCCGATCAGCACATCCACCTTTCGGGACTGAAGGTCGGCGAACGACTTCTCGAGCGTGTCGGTGGAGACGTCGCCGGAGTCGCGGTGCAGCACCTCGACTGGCTTGCCCAGGACCCCGCCGGCCTCGTTGATCTCGCGCACGGCCGCCTCGACCGCGGCGGCCTGGGCCGGGCCCAGGTAGGCCTGCGCCCCGGTGGTGGGGAAGACCGAGCCGATGCGCAGAACCCCGTCACCGGTGGGTTTGGCCGAGAAGCTCGGAGTGGTGGTCGGCACCGGTTTCGGGGCTTCGGTCGCGCAGCCGGCGACGGCGAGGCTCAGGGCCGCGGAGAGGGCGACGACGACGAGAGTGCGTGGGCTCGGCATGGGGGTCCTTAGCTGGGGATCATCCCGAACCCTACCCGGGGATCAGGCCACGATCGGCGAGGCGCGACGCGCGCGGGAGCCGGCCACGAAGACATCGATGCTCAGCACGATGAGCGCCACCCAGACCAGCGCGAACCCCGCCCAGCGCACGGGTGGCATCGCCTCGCGCAGCACGAACGCGCCGAAGAGGAACTGCAGCACGGGCGCGAGGTATTGGATGAGACCCATGTAGACGAGCGGCAAGCGGCGCGCGGCGGCGGCGAACAGGAGGAGGGGTATCGCGGTGACGACCCCGGCGCTGATGAGGGCGACGGTGTGCCACGGGCTGACCGTGCCGAAGGTGATGCCGGCACCCGCGCCCACCACGAGCAGCTGAACGGTGGCAACCGGAACGAGCCACGCGGTCTCGATGGTGAGGCCGCTCACGGCATCCACCGCGCCGCCCACGCGCTTCTTGATGAGGCCGTAGAGGCCGAAAGAGAAGGCGAGGGTGAGGGAGATCCAGGGCAGCGCCCCGTAGTTGATCGCGAGCACGAGCACGGCGATGCCGCTGATTCCCACCGCGATCCACTGCAGTGGCCTCAGCCGTTCGCGCAGCAGCAGCACGCCGAGCAGCACCGTGACGATGGGGTTGATGAAGTAGCCGAGCGACGTCTCGATCACGTGACCGCTCAGGGTTCCGTAGACGTAGACCTGCCAGTTGACGAAGATGAGCGCGGCGGCGAGACCCATCATGAGCACGAGTCGCGGCTGCTTCAGAATGGCGACGAGCTGGGGCCACTTGCGCGTGACCGTGATGATGAGGGCACAGAAGACGAGCGAGAAGAGGATGCGCCAGGCGACGATCTCGATCGCGCCGGCCGGCTGCAGAAGCAGGAAGTACGCGGGAAGGAATCCCCACAGCCCGTAGGCGGCGATGGCGAAGAAGACGCCGGAGCGCTCGTGCGAACGGGGGGAGGCGGTGCTGGTCACTGTTCGCATGCTACGGGATTTCGTGCCCCGAGAAGAACGAAGGGCCCGTCCGGCGTACCGGACGGGCCCTTCGAAGGAAGCTGACTAGCGGACGACTACCGCGAGCACGTCGCGAGCCGAGAGCACGAGCAGGTCTTCCCCGCCGTACTTCACCTCGGTTCCGCCGTACTTGGAGTAGATGACCTTGTCGCCCACGGCGATGTCGAGCGGGATGCGGTTGCCGTTGTCGTCGATGCGACCTGGTCCGACCGCGACGACCTCGCCCTCCTGGGGCTTCTCTTTCGCGGTGTCAGGAATGACGAGTCCCGAAGCAGTTGTCTGCTCGGCCTCGACCTGCTTGATGACAATGCGATCCTCGAGCGGCTTGATGGAGACCGACACGGTTGACCTCTTTCTGAATGACTTTTTAGAAATCTTGGGTTAGCACTTTCACTGTGAGAGTGCCAGATGTAGCTTAGCCGCGCATTAGCACTCGTGCAATCGGAGTGCCAGACCCGATTGCGTTCGGCGTGGTCCCGCGTGCCGGCCGCACCGCCGAAAACGCAGGAGATTTCGTGGCAAACCGCGACGGGCGCGCTCACATTGCGGGCGGCATCCCGAATCTCCTGCGTTTTCGGAGAGCGGGCGGATGCGGGGGTTGCGGGGATCCGTACGAGAATGGGGCGGATGGACATCTCCGAGCTGCGCGAAATTCTCTCCGCCGATGGCCTGCGGCTGCTCGATTCCCTGCCGCCGTACGAGTCGGCCGCCGATGTGCTGAAGTCGGTGACCGAGCTGCGCAAGGCCGGGCACTCCCCCGCGATGGTCGCCGCCGTGCTGAGCCAGTCGAAGCTGCGGGGACGGGGCGAGGCCAAGTTCGGGCCGTTCGCCTCGCGGATGCTGTTCACCGAGGCCGGTCTCGAGCAGGCGACCCGTCTTCAGGTCGCCGCCCTGCATGCCGGCCGGTTCCGGGCCGCTGGCGTGTGGCGCGTGGTGGACCTCGGCTGCGGAATCGGCGGGGACGCGATGGCGATGGCCGCCCTGGAGCTCGAGGTGACCGCCGTCGAACGGGACGAGGTGACGGCGGCGATCGCGGCCTACAACCTGGCGCCCTGGCCGAACGCGACGGTCGTCAACTCCGATGCGACCGAGATCGACGTCACCGACTTCGACGCGGTGTTCCTCGACCCGGCGCGGCGCACCTCGGGGCATTCGAACACCTCGCGGGTGACCAATCCGGCGGACTACTCCCCCTCGCTCGACTTCGCCTTCGCGACGGCGGCGACGCTCCCCACCGGGATCAAGCTCGGACCCGGCATCGACCGCGACCTGATCCCCGCGGACGCGGAGGCGCAGTGGGTGTCCGTCGATCGGGACGTTGTGGAGCTCGGCCTGTGGTTCGGCTCCCTGGCCCGGCCGGGCATCCGCCGGTCGGCCCTCGTCATCGGCGCTCACGGCACGGCGGAGCTCAGCGCGGATGCGGACAGCGAGGATGCCCCGACCGGCGAGCTGGGCGAGTACCTCTACGAGCCCGACGGCGCGGTCATCCGGGCCCGGCTGATCGGCGACCTCGCGAGGCGCCTCGACGCCACGATGCTCAGCGACGGCATCGCCTACCTCACCTCGAACAGCGCGATAGAGACACCGTTCGCCACGTGCTTTCGCGTTCTGGAGGTGCTGCCTTTCGACGAGCGGGCGTTGCGTAAGGAGCTCGCGGCCCGCGGAATCGGGCGTCTCGAGATCAAGAAGCGCGGGGTGGATCTCGACCCGGCCGAGTTCCGCAAGAGGCTCAAACTCAAGGGCGACAACAGCGCAACCCTCGTCGTCACCCGCGTGGCCGGCCGGCACAGCGCGCTGCTGGTGGAGCGCACCTGACGCCCTCGGCATGACGAAGGGCCCGCCTCCCGGAGGAGGCGGGCCCTTCGTCCTGTGCGGTTTGGCCCGGCTGACTCAGTTGCTGTAGTAGCCGTTGGCGCCGGCCGCGACAATGACCACGATCCAGCCGATGAGGGCGATGATCGCGATGGCCAGGCCGATGATTCCCGTGATGATGGCGGTGAGCCAGAATCCTCTCGCCGGGAGTCCCTCGCGCTTGCGGCCCATGATGCCGAGCACGAGCGCGGCCGCCGGGATGAAGAGCTGCAGAATCGAACCGACGATCGGGATGAAGACGATCCAGAAGCCGAGCAGGCCGACGATGCCGGCGATCATTCCGATCAGGCTGAGGGTCTTCTTGGGTGCGATGACGCCGGTCGTTCCGTAGGCGGGCGCGGCGTAGCCGGCCGCCGGGGGCGCCGGCGGGGTGGGAGCAGGCGGAGTCGGTGCCGCCGGAGGAGCGACCGGGGGCGTGGGAGCCGCGGTCGGCTCGGGAGCGGCGGGCGGAGGCGTGGGCGGGGTTGCCGGCTGGGCTGGCGGCGGTACCGGCGGCAAGTCGCCGTTGACGGGGTCAGTCATGGGTGCTCCTTAGGGAGATGTCGGCTGTATCAGGCAATTCTCAGCCTTCCACCGTCGTTGCGGCATGTCAAACAGCGCCACGGGCGCAATCGCCCGCCTCAGGCCTGGATGACGGTGACCGGAAGGGTCGAATCGGCCCCGAACGAGAGATCGGATGGCGCGTGGCCGGACGCGATCAGCTGGGCGCCGAGCGCCGCGATCATCGCTCCGTTGTCGGTGCACAGCGACAGGGGCGGGATCCTCAGCTCGATTCCGGCGGCCGCGCAACGCTCGGCCGCGACCTCGCGAACGCGGGCGTTGGCCACCACGCCGCCGCCGAGAAGAAGGCGGGGAACCCCGCGTTCGTTGCACGCGGCGACGGCCTTGGTGAGCAGCACGTCGGTGACCGCCTCCCGGAAGCTGGCGGCGACATCCGCGATCGGCACCTCTTCGCCGGCGTCGCGGGCGCGCTCCACCCAGCGCGCGACGGCGGTCTTGAGCCCCGAGAAGGAGAAGTCGTACCGGTGCTTGTCCATGTCCTTCGGCTGGCTGAGTCCGCGCGGAAAGCGGATCGCCGCGGGGTCGCCGGCGGCGGCGACCCTGTCGATCTGCGGCCCTCCGGGGTACGGGAGGCCGAGCAGCCTCGCCACCTTGTCGAAGGCCTCCCCCGCCGCGTCGTCGATCGTCTCGCCGAGGAGTTCGACATCCGAGACCAGGTCGCGCACCAGGAGGAGGGAGGTGTGGCCGCCGGAAACGAGCAGCGCGATCGTGGGGTACTCGACATCCTCGCCGGAGAGCACGTCCGCGCCGACGTGGCCGACCAGGTGGTTGACGGCGTAGAGCGGCTTGCCGAGCGAGAGCGCGAGTGCCTTCGCCGCCGCGACGCCGACCATGAGCGCGCCGGACAGCCCTGGGCCGCTCGTCACGGCGATCGCGTCGAGATCCTGCAGCGACACGTTCGCCTCGGCGAGCGCGGCCGTGAGGGCGGGGGTGAGCGCCTCGAGGTGTGCCCGCGCGGCGATCTCCGGAACGACGCCGCCGTAGCGGGCGTGCTCGTCCATGGACGACGCGATCACGTTGGCGAGAAGCGTCGTGCCGCGCACGATGCCCACGCCCGTCTCGTCGCAGCTCGTCTCGATTCCGAGGACGAGGGGTTCCGCGGCGCTCACTGGCCGGCCGCCGGCTGGATGGTCGGCTGCGTCGTGGGCTCCGGGATGACCAGGCGCATGACGATCGCGTCCACACCATCCGGCTGGTAGTAGGCCACCCGAACGGCGATGTCCTCGAATCCGAGCCTGCGGTAGAGCTCGTGCGCGCCGGGATTGTCCGCCCGCACCTCGAGGAATACCTCGTTGGCGCCTCGCTTGCGCGCCTCGCCGATGAGCGCCTGCATGAGAGTGCGTCCGAGCCCGGAGCGTCGCGCCGACTCGGCGACGGCGATGGTCTGGATGTCGCACTCGAGGGCGCCCCTCGGCGCGAAGAGTCC
The DNA here is from genome assembly GCF_043726815.1 of Lacisediminihabitans sp. Taxonomy (NCBI): domain Bacteria; kingdom Bacillati; phylum Actinomycetota; class Actinomycetes; order Micrococcales; family Microbacteriaceae; genus Lacisediminihabitans; species Lacisediminihabitans sp. The sequence continues at coordinate 12,729 of NZ_JAYSJZ010000088.1, read as the reverse complement.
GGCGTAGCCGTCTAGTTCACCCGGGAAGCCCAGGCGTTCGGCCACGAGGTAGTAACACTGCCGGCTGATCAGGTCGCGGCGCATCGCGTCCCTCGACCAGGCGTCGTTGCCGAAGGTGCCGGTCTCCAGCTCCATGATGTGGTCGAGGTCGTCGACGGTGGCGGTCCGCAGCGTCCAGGTCATCAGCTCACCCTCTTCGGTCCGGCAGAGACGGTGACGTCTGGGGCACGCAGATAGAGCGCCTCGGGGCCGGCGAAGGCGCGCCGGTGCTGGAAGAGCCCCTCGGCGAGCAGGCCGACGGATGCCGCGGAGACTTCGGCGGCGTCGACGCGGGCGTGCCCGTCGAGGCCCAGTGCCTCGAGGCCGGCCGGGCTCTCGATGGCCGGACCGCTGGATCGCTGGGGCAGGCCGAACTCGTCAGCCCCCGAGTACGTGCTCCAGTAGACCTCCCGGCGTCGCGCGTCGGTGACCACGAGCAGCGGGCCGGTGCCGCCGGCCGCGTAGTGTCCCCAGGCCACGGCATCGTGGCTCACGACTCGCACGACCGGCTTGCCTGCGCCGAACGCGAAGGCCTGGGCGGCGGCGATCCCCACCCGCAGCCCCGTGAACGGACCGGGCCCCATCCCGACAGCGACGCCGGACAGCTCCGGGATCGAGACCCCGGACTCGGCGAGCGCGAGGGAAATAAGGGTGCCGATGACCTCGGCGTGGCGACGCGTGTCCGCCTCGCCCAGTTCGACGATGGTGCCGCGGTCGCGATCAACGATCGCGACACTCGATCCGGCCGAGGTGTCGATGGCGAGAAGCATCAGGCCAGTTTAAGCCGACTCCACCGCTCACCGTGGCCGGTGATGGTGACCTCGCGCGGCTCGACGGCATCCTCGTCCTCCACGTCGAAACCGGGGGTCGGGCCTCCGGTCGGCCGCTCGATCGCCACCTCGAGCCAGTCGTCGGTGACTCCGTCGAGCATTCCGGCCGCCCACTCCACGACCACGATGGATGACGCGAAGTCGATGTCGAGATCGTCGAGCTCGGCCGCCCCGCCGAGGCGGTAGGCGTCCACATGCACGAGTGGCGGTCCGCCATGCTCCCGTGGATGCGTGCGGGCGAGCACGAAGGTAGGGCTGGTGACGGCACCGCGCACCCCGAGCGCCTCGCCGAGTCCGCGGGTGAGGGTGGTCTTGCCCGCCCCGAGTTCTCCGTTGAGCGCCACGAGGTCTCCGGCCCTCAGCTGCCGCGCGATCGTCGCCCCCAGCGCGGCCATCTCCTCCGGGGTGGCTATCGTCAGCCGCATCAGCGGTGGGTCCGCTCGATCCGGGCGCCGAGGCGCGTGACGATCTCGTAGTTGATGGTGTCGGCGGCCGCCGCCCAGTCGTCGGCGGACGGCACACCGGTCGACGGGTCGCCAAAGAGAACCGCCCGATCGCCCACCGACACCGGGTCGTCCCCCACGTCCACCACGAACTGGTCCATGGCGACTCGCCCGGCGATCCGGTAGCGGCGCCCGTTGATCCACACCGGCCCGCGATTGGACGCGTGCCTCGGGATGCCGTCGCCGTAGCCGAGCGGCACGAGCGCCAGCGTCGCCTCGGCGGCCGTTCGGTGGTCGTAGCCGTACGACACCCCGCTGCCCGCCGCCACCCGCTTCACCGAGGCGATCGTCGCGCTCAGCTCCAGGGCGGGGCGCAGGCCGAGGTCGGCGGACGTCGCGTCGTCGAATGGCGAGAGACCGTAGGCGCCGATGCCGAGCCGCACCAGGTCGAACCGCGCGGACGGCACCCGCAGCGCGCCGGCGGTGGCGGCGAGGTGCAGAAGTTGGGGGTCGAGGCCGCTCGCCCGGGCGAGGGCGACGGCGCGCTCGAAGGCCGCCACCTGCAGCAGGTCTTCGGCGGCTCCCGCGTTGGCGAGGTGACTCCAGAGGCCGCGCACGCGGATGCGGCCGGCCCGTTCGTGGGCGGCCGCCGCGGCGAAGAACTGCGGCCATTCGCTGTCCGCGGCGCCGTTGCGTCCGAGTCCGGTGTCCACCTTGAGCTGCACGAACGCGGGCCCGGCGGCGTGGGCGACGCGCTCGAGCTGCTCGGGGTAGCTCACCCCCAGGTCGATTCCCGCGGCGATCGCCTCGTCGAAGTCCGTCGTCGGATCGTGCAGCCAGGCCAGCACGGGCGCCGTGATGCCGGCCGCCCGCAGGTCGAGCGCCTCGCGGATGTCCACCACGCCGAGCCAGTCCGCGCCTCCCTCGAGCGCCGCTCCGGCCGCGGCGACGGCACCGTGGCCGTAGCCGCCGGCCTTCACGACGACCATCACGTGCGGGGTGCCGACGACTCGCGAAAGAGTGCGCACGTTGTGGGAAATCGCGGCCAGGTCGACGCGCGCCTCCCGCATCGGGCGGGCGGTCATCCGGTGCCCTCCGCCACGACGTAGGCGACGGCGACCCCGGCGTCGTGGCTCATCGACACGTGGATGGCGGTGATCCCCCGCGCCGCCACGATTCCGGCGAGCGCGTTGTAGACCTCGAATGACGGATTGCGCAGCCCGTCGGAGACGATCGCCATGTCGTGCCAGCGCACCCCGGTCGAATCGCCGATCGCCTTGATCAGCGCCTCCTTGGCCGCGAATCGCGCGGCCATCGATCGCAGCGGTCGTCTGGCCGGGCCGTCCCACAGCTCGCTGTCGGCGAAGAGCCGATTGAGCAGCGCCGGAGTCCTGTCGGCCGCACGCTCGAACCGCGCGAGGTCGACAACGTCCACGCCGATGCCGACGATCACGTCGTTACTCCACGGTCACTGACTTGGCGAGGTTGCGCGGCTGGTCGACGTCGAGCCCCTTCGCCGCGGCCAACTCCATCGCGAAGATCTGCAGCGGAGCCACCGCGAGCAGCGGCTCGAAGAGCGTCGAGGCGAGCGGAATCGGGATCACGAGGTCGGCGTACGGCAGCACCGCGGCATCGCCCTGCTCGGCGATCGCGAGGATGCGGGCACCGCGGGCGCGGATCTCCTGGATGTTGGAGACCACCTTCTTGTGCAGCGAATCCTTGGCGCGCGGGCTCGGCACGATCACGAACACGGGCTGGCCGGGCTCGATCAGCGCGATGGGTCCGTGCTTGAGCTCGCCGGCCGCGAAACCCTCCGCGTGGATGTAGGCGAGCTCCTTGAGCTTGAGGGCGCCCTCGAGGGCCACCGGGTATCCGGCGTGCCGGCCGAGGAAGAGCACGGAGCGGGTGTCGGTCATCCAGCCGGCGAGCTGGGTGATCGCGTCGTGCTGCTCGAGCACGGTGGCGAGCTGGTCGGGGAGCGCCTGCAGCTCACCGAGGAGTCCGGAGATCTCCTCCGGCGACAGGGTGCCGCGCACCTGCGCGAGGTGCAGGCCGAACAGGTAGAGCGCGGCGACCTGGGCCACGAAGGCCTTCGTGGACGCCACGGCGACTTCGGGACCGGCGTGGGTATAGATGGCAGCATCCGACTCCCGGGCGATTGTCGCACCCTGGGTGTTGCAGATCGACAGCGTCTTCGCCCCGGCAGCCACCGCGTACTTGACGGCCATGAGGGTGTCCATGGTCTCGCCGGACTGGCTGATCGACACGACGAGCGTGCGGTCGTTGATCACCGGGTCGCGGTAGCGGAACTCGTGGGAGAGCTCAACATCCACCGGGATCCTCGCCCACTTTTCGATCGCGTACTTGCCGAGCATGCCCGAGTACGACGCGGTGCCGCAGCCCAGGATCACGATGCGGTCGATATCCGCGAGCGCGCCCTCGCCGAGTACGTCCAGCTCGGAGAGGCGCACGGAACCGTCGACGATCCGGCCGAGGAGGGTCTTGGAGATGGCCTCCGGCTCCTCGCTGATCTCCTTGGCCATGAAGCTCGACCAGCCGCCCTTTTCGGCCGCCGACGCGTCCCAGGTGATCTCGAACTCCTGGGTCTCCACCGGCAGGCCGTCGAAGTCGGTGACCGTCACCGCATCCGAGGTGATCGTCACGATCTGGTCCTGGCCGATGGCCACGGCGCGCCGGGTGTGCTCCACGAAGGCCGCCACGTCGGAACCGAGGAAGTTCTCGCCGTCGCCGAGCCCGATCACGAGCGGAGAGTTGCGGCGGGCGCCGACGACGACGCCCGGCTCGTCCTTGTGCAGCACGAGAAGGGTGAAGGCGCCGTGCAGGCGGGCCACGACGTTGCGCAGCGCCTCGGCGAGGTCGCCGGTCTTCTGGTATTCGAGCCCCACCAGCAGCGCGGCGACCTCGGTGTCGGTCTCGCTGGTGAAGACGGTGTCCGGATGGGCGGAGACGAGCTCCGCCTTGAGCTCGGCGAAGTTCTCGATGATGCCGTTGTGGATCAGGGCGAGCTTGCCGTCGTCCCCGAGGTGCGGATGCGCGTTCTGGTCGTTGGGTCCGCCGTGGGTGGCCCAGCGCGTGTGGCCGATGCCGGTGGCGCCGTTCGCGATGTTCGAGGCGTCGAGGTCGTCGATGAGCACCTGGAGCTTGCCGGCCCGCTTGCGCGTGTGGAGCTCGCCCGCCGGGTCGATCACGGCGATTCCCGCCGAGTCGTAGCCGCGGTATTCGAGCCGGCCCAGACCGCCCAACAACACCTCGACGCTCTGGTTGCTGCCGACGTATCCCACGATTCCACACATGAGACCCGATTTTACGTTATCTCCCGGTCAACCCGCGCCCACCCGTGCTCCGCGGCGCATCCCGACTCCGGTAGCCTGTTGCCCTATGTCTGAGCACGGGTCCGCGCACACCGGCGCCAACGGCCACTCGACGCCGTTCGTCGAGATCGACCGCGCCGACTGGGCCGACCTCGCCCCCACCACGCAGCTCCCCCTGAGCCCGACGGAGATCGTGGAGCTGCGGGGTCTCGGCGACCGCCTGGATCTGCGCGAGGTGACCGAGGTCTACCTGCCGCTCAGCCGCCTGCTCAACCTGTACGCGGTCGGGGCCCGGCGACTCCACACCGACACCAGCCGCTTCCTGCACCGGGACTCGAAGGCCACTCCGTTCGTGATCGGCGTGGCCGGATCGGTGGCGGTCGGCAAGTCGACGGTCGCACGCCTGCTGCGCGAGATGCTCTCCCGCTGGGACGACACCCCGCGCGTCGAACTCGTGACGACGGACGGCTTCCTGCTGCCGAACGCGGAACTCGAGCGGCGCGGCCTGATGGAACGCAAGGGCTTTCCCGAGTCCTACGATCGCCGCGCGCTGCTTCGATTCGTCACCAGGGTGAAGAGCGGCGAGCCGGAGGTGCGCGCGCCGTTCTACTCGCACCTCAGCTACGACATCGTGCGCGATGCGGAGATCGTGGTGCGGGCGCCGGACATCCTCATCGTTGAGGGTCTCAATGTGCTGCAGCCCCCGGCGAGCGGGCACGGGCTCGCGGTGAGCGACCTCTTCGACTTCACGATCTATGTCGACGCCAGAACGTCCGACATCGCCGGCTGGTACGTCGACCGCTTTCTCAAGCTGCAGCGCGGCGCCTTCGCGAATCCGCAGTCCTACTTTCACCGCTACGCCGCCCTCAGCACGGAGGAGGCCACGGCGAAGGGGCTCGAGATCTGGAAGCGCATCAACGAGCCCAACCTGCTGCGCAACGTGCTGCCGACCAGGTCGCGGGCCGATCTTGTTCTGCGCAAGGGCGCGGACCACGCGGTGGACACCGTTCTGCTGCGCAAGATCTAGCGCGGACGGACCGGCGACGGCTAGACGGTGAGGCGCTCGCGCACCACATCCGCGAGCGAATGTGCGATCTCGTCGGCCACCGACTGCTCCTGCGCCTCGACCATCACGCGCACGAGGGGCTCGGTTCCGGAGGGGCGAAGCAGCACGCGCCCGGTGGACCCGAGCCGTTCCTCGGCGGCGACCACCGCGGCCGCCACGACCTCGTCGGACTTGAGCGCCGCGCGGTCGACGCCGCGCACGTTGATCATGATCTGGGGGTAGACGGTCATCACGGAGGCGAGCTCGGCAAGGGACTTGCCGGTTCGGGCCATCTCGGCGAGAAGCTGCAGTCCGGTGAGGATGCCGTCGCCGGTGGTGGCGTGGTCGCTCATGATCACGTGCCCGGACTGCTCACCGCCGAGGTTGAGGCCGCGCTCGTTGAGCGCCTCGAGCACGTAGCGGTCGCCGACGGCCGTCTGCAGGAGGGTGATGCCGTGTTCGGCCATCGCCACCCGGAGCCCCAGGTTGCTCATGACCGTGGCCACCAGCGTGTTCTCCTTGAGCAGCCCGCGTTCCTTCATCGACACGGCGAGCACGGCCATGATCTGGTCGCCGTCGACGATGCGACCGAGGTGGTCCACGGCGAGGCAGCGGTCGGCGTCGCCGTCGTGGGCGATTCCGACGTCCGCCCCGTGCTCGAGCACGGCGGCGGCGAGAACGTCGAGGTGGGTCGACCCCACACCGTCGTTGATGTTGTAGCCGTCCGGGTCCGCGCCGATCACGGTCACGGTGGCGCCGGCGTCGGTGAACACCTCGGGCGAGATGCCGGAGGCCGCACCGTTCGCGCAGTCGAGCACGACGTGGATGCCGTCGAGGCGATGCGGGAGGGTCGAGAGCAGGTGCACGACGTAGCGGTCCTCCGCGTCGGCGAAACGGCGGATGCGGCCGACCTCCACGCCGGTGGGGGCCAGCTTCTTCTCGTCGAGCGCCGCCTGGATGCGGTCTTCAACCTCATCGGGGAGCTTCGTTCCGCCCACCGCGAAGAACTTGATGCCGTTGTCGGCCGCCGGGTTGTGCGAGGCGGAGATGACCACGCCGAAGTCGGCCTTCACGTCCGCGATGAGGAAGGCGGCCGCCGGGGTCGGGATGATGCCGGCGTCGAGCACGTCCACGCCGGAGCTCGCAAAGCCGGCGGCGACGGCCGCGGCGATGAACTCGCCGGAGACCCTCGGGTCGCGCGCGATCACACCGACCGGTCGTCGTCCCGAGGCGCGACGACCGTCGGCGAAGCGCCCCTTGCCCAGGACGACGGACGCCGCCTGGGCAAGGCTCACTGCAAGCTCCACCGTGATGTCCTGGTTTGCGAGACCACGGACGCCATCGGTGCCGAACAGACGCGGCATGAGGGTGTTTTCGGTGCGGGTTAGCGCTTCGAGAACTGGGGCGCCTTGCGGGCCTTCTTGAGTCCGGCCTTCTTACGCTCCTTGACGCGAGCGTCGCGGCTGAGGAAGCCCGCCTTCTTGAGCGCGGCGCGGTTGTTCTCTTCGTCGATCTGGTTGAGCGAGCGCGCGATGCCGAGACGCAGGGCGCCGGCCTGGCCGGAGGGGCCTCCGCCGGTGATGCGGGCGATCACGTCGTAGCTGCCGAGCAGGTCGAGCACCTTGAACGGGTCGTTGATCAGTTGCTGGTGCAGCTTGTTGGGGAAGTAGTCGGCGAGCGTGCGGCCGTTCACCGTGATGGTGCCGGAGCCGGGGACGATGCGCACGCGGGCGATTGCCTGCTTGCGACGGCCGACGGCCGCTCCTGGCACGTTGAGGACGGCGCGGGGCACCTTCACTGCGGTCTCGGCCGGGCTCTCGGTCGAGTAGCTCTCGAGAACTGCCTCGTCGATTGAATCTTCGATCTTCGCCATGTTGTACGAATCCTTTAGTTACTGGTGCGCGCTACTGCGCGACCTGGCCGAGTGTGTAGGTCTTGGGCTGCTGGGCAGCGTGGGGGTGCTCGGCGCCTGCGTAGACCTTGAGCTTGGTGAGCTGTGCACGACCAATGGAGTTCTTGGGGAGCATGCCACGAACGGCCTTCTCGACGGCGCGTGTCGGGTGCTTCTCGAGGAGCTCGGAGTAGGTGGTCGCCGTGAGGCCGCCCGGGTAGCCCGAGTGGCGGTAGGCCTTCTTCTGGGCCAGCTTGGCGCCGGTCAGGGCCACCTTCTCGGCGTTGATGATGATGACGAAGTCGCCCATGTCCATGTGCGGGGCGAAGGTCGGCTTGTGCTTGCCGCGCAGCAGGACTGCCGCGTGGCTCGCCAGACGGCCGAGAACGATGTCGGTCGCGTCGATGATGACCCAGTCGCGCTGGACATCTTCGGGCTTGGGAGAAAAGGTGCGCGTCACAATAGTGCTGCTTTCTTTGTCGAAATGAGGCGTTCGTGAATCCCACTCCGATGGGCGTTCCCAGGCAAAGATTTGCCGGGAACACTGCCGGTGGAGGGCTCAAGTTCGGATGCCGCGCGAAAGGGCGCAGGCACCAAGGGTCTAGATTAGTCCATCCCCCGGGATGCGGTCAAACGCGCCGGTCTCGGCGGTCTCGAGCGGGGGTCGACGGGCGCGGGTGACCTCCGCCCGCGCGGCCAGTTCGTCGTCCGGCGGATAGCCGACCTCCACGAGGGTGAGGCCCTTCGCGGGCACGACATTGAACTCGCTCGTGCGGTCCAGCTCGTCCCGGAGCGCGGCCAGCCGTGCCACCTCGAGCTTGCCCTCGCCCACCGCGATCGTCGCCCCGACGAGGGAGCGCACCATGCTGTGGCAGAAGGCGTCGGCCTTCACCTCGGCGACGAGCACGCCATCCGTGTCCCGTCGCCAGGCGAACTCCTGCAGGGTGCGGATGGTCGTGGCGCCCTCGCGCGGCTTGCAATAGGCCGCCCAGTCGTGCAGGCCGACGAGGGACAGCGCGGCGACCGCCATCCCGTCGAGGTCGAGCGCGGCGGGGTACCAGAGGGTGCGGTTGCGCTCGAGCGGGTTTCGGGGACCGGAGGTGTCTGACACCCGGTATTCGTAGCGTCGCCAGACGGCGGAGAAACGAGCGTCGAACCCCGCGGGGGCGACCGCCGCGCGCGAGACGTAGACATCGGTCTCGAGACCCGCAATGCCGTTGAGCCGTCGGCCGAGCGCGGTCGGACCGTCGAACCGCGGGCCGCCGGTCGCCTTTTTCCCCCGCGGGCGAGTCAGCCAGGCGAGCTGTTCTGCCGACAGGTCGAGATGGGCGACCTGGCCGGTCGCGTGCACCCCGGCGTCGGTGCGGCCGGCGACGGTCAGGGTGGGCGCCGGACCGCGACGACCGAAGATGACGGCGAGGGCCGCCTCGAGCTCGCCCTGCACGGTGCGCAACCCGGGCTGTTTGGTCCAGCCGTTGAAGTTGCCGCCGTCGTACGCGATGTCCAGCCTGATGCGCGTGTAGCCAGCGCTCGCGTCGATCACGCCTTCCCCGTCCACTTCTGAAGTCTATTGGCGATTCCGGCGGTCGCCTCCGCCTCGGGTTGACCTCTCCCCTCCGCACGACAAGACTCGAACTGCACGCCATGACTCCTTCCCTCCTCCTCCCCTCCTCAGCGGCGGTTACCACCCCGGCGACCGTGCCGTCGAGCGACCGTCGCGTCGGCCGGTTCGCGGGGCTGGACGGGCTGCGGGCGATCGCCGTCGTGGCCGTGATCCTCTTCCACCTCACTCCCGGCGCCGTTCCCGGCGGCTACCTCGGCGTCGACGTCTTCTTCGTGATCAGCGGCTTCCTGATCACCGGGCTGCTCCTGCGGGAGAGGGAATCCACCGGCCGCATCCGCCTCGGGGCATTCTGGCTGCGCCGCGCCCGCCGGCTGCTCCCCGCCCTCGCGATCGTGGTCGTCGCCTGCAGCGCACTGGCGCTCGCCCTGCGCGGGGACGTGCTCGTGCACCTCGGCCGCCAGGTTCTCGGCGCCGCCACCTTCAGCAGCAACTGGCTCTCGATCGGCGTCGGGCAGAGCTACTTCGACGGCACGGCCCCCGAGCTCTTCCGCAACCTCTGGTCGCTCGCCGTCGAGGAACAGTTCTACCTGGTCTGGCCGTTGGCGATGCTCGCGCTGCTGCTCGTGCCCTCCCGGCGCCTCCGCATCGGCCTGGTGGTGGCCCTGGCCGTCGCGTCCGCCGCCGCGATGTGGCTGATCTACCTGCCGGGCGCCGACGCGACACGGGTGTACTACGGCACGGACACCCACTGCTTCGGCCTCGCCATCGGCTCGGCGATCGCGATCCTCGTGAATGATGCTCCCCGACGGCTCGCGGCGCTCGCGAGCCGCCGATTCGCGACGAGGATCGCCGCCGCGTTCGGAGCGGCCTCCATCGTGGCCCTCTGCGCGCTCGCGGTGTCGATGCCCGCGAGCGCGCCGTTCGTCTACCGGGGCGGCCTGGTCGGCGTCGCCCTGCTCACGGCCGTGGCCATCCTCGGCTCCATCGGCACCGGATCGCTGCTCGGCCGCGTGCTCGACAGCGCTCCGCTTCGCTGGATCGGCGAGCGCTCGTACGGTCTCTACCTCTGGCACTGGCCGGTCTTCGTACTCGTCGTGGCCGCCCTGCCCGGCTGGCAGCGCACGGGAGGGGACGGCTGGGCGATGGGCGCCGTCGCGCTCGTGATCACGGTCGCGGCGTCGGCCGCGTCCTACCGTCTCGTGGAGCGCCCCATCCGGCTGAACGGCTTCCGGGCATCGTTTCGAGCGTGGACGAGCGGATGGCGCGCCTCAGCGCCGAGGCTCGTCGCCTTCCTGGCCGCGGTCGTCATCGCCCTCGTCGCCGTCGGCGCGTCGGTCGCCGCCATCGCCAGCGATCCGGGCAAGAGCTCGAGCCAGGCCGCCGTCGAGCAGGGCGAGCGGTCGATCGACACCCACCGGCCACCCGACGGCGGCGGGGCGCCTGCGACGCCCAGCCGCACACCGGCCGCCCTGCCCGGCGGCGACCAGATCACCGCGATCGGCGACTCGGTGATGCTCGCCTCGGCCCCGGAGCTGCAGTCGACGTTCCCCGGCATCCAGATCGACGCGGTCGTCTCGCGCCAGCTCTCCTCGGTGCCGTCGATCCTGCAGGGGATGGTGGCCGCCGGCACGTTGCGGCCGACCGTGCTGATCGGGCTGGGCACGAACGGGCCGATCGACCGGTCGACCCTCGACGAGGTGCGCTCGATCGCCGGCAGCGCCCACGACATCGTGATGATCAACGTGCAGGCGCCGCGCGGCTGGACCGACGGAGTGAACTCCACGCTCACCAGGTTCGCCCAGCAGTATCGCGACGTGGAGCTCGCGAACTGGCGCGACGCGATCTCCGGGCACCTCGATCTGCTCGCACCCGACCAGATCCACCCGGGAAGCGCCGGCGGCGCGATCTATGCGCGTGCCGTGACCGATGCCCTGCAGCGGCTTGCCGAGCTGCCGCCCGCGCTCGGACCCAACGACTTCGGGCTGGCCGGCATCCCGCTCTAGAACATCTTGTGAACGCTGCGGCTGCGGCCCGACTGGCGGAATCCGACGCCCTCGTACAGGGTGAGCGCGCCGGTGAGGCTGTCCGAGTCGACGTCGAGCACCGCGCTGTCCAGACCCTCGGCCTTGATCGCCCGCAGGGCCTCCACGAGCATCGCCGGGGCGATGCCGCGATGCCGCCACGCCCTGGTGACGCCCACGAGATCGATGTACGCCGACGAGTAGCCCTGGCCCGGCCAGTCCTCCCGGTTCACCTCGGTGAGCAGGAACCCGGCGACCTCACCGGTCGGGGCCGTCACCACGAAGGAGAGGTCCGGACGGGAGACGGAGCGGCGCGCGAACCGCTCCCACTGCTCCTCGGTCGTGGGCTGGCTGCCCCAGTGGTCCCGGAAGGCATCGTTGCGGGCAAGCCGCAGTTCCTCGTGTCTCGCCGGCACGGGGTTCGCGATGGAGAAGCCCTCGGGCAGCGGCACCTCGGGGATCGGCTCATCGAATCGCCGTCGCAGCTCGAAGTAGTACCGCGCCGTGCGGAAACCCGCGCGGGCGAAGAGGTGGTTGGTCTGGATCGCCTCGTCGTCGATGAAGGCGAGGATCCAGCCCGGCAACGGCTTGTCCGAGGTCGCGAGCTGTTGCAGAGCCCGCTGTTCCTGCCAGCGCAGGAGCTGTCTCCCGATCCCCTTGCCCCGCCAGGCGGGGTCCACCGCGCCGAACAGCACGGATCGAACGAGGGTCTCCTGGCCGGGCAGCAGGGCGACGCTGCCGAAGGCGACATAGGAGTTCGTGAGGTCGATTCCGACGATGGTGTCCCGGCTCGCGTCGATGTACGAGCTGTCCAGGCTGTCGAGCACCTCGTCGCGCTGGGTGAGGTAACGCGGGTGGTCGACCCGGTCGGCGGCGTGCATCATCCCGGTGATCGCATCGACGTCGCCGCGCCGCGCGGACCGCCACACGGTGCCGCGGAATGCGGGGAAGTCCACCGTCGGCGGTGCCACCACCCGGGAGGAGAGAGGAGACTCGTTCACGAACAAAACAGTAATGGCCCCGCTCGATGAGCGGGGCCAAAATCTGTTATTCGAAGAAGTTACTTCGCCTCGTCGACCGGTGCTGCCTCGGCGTCGACCTCGGCGGTCTCGACCTCGACGGCCTCTGCCTGCTCGGCGGACTCGACCGGAGCCTCCTCAGCGGCGGGCTCGGTCTCCTCGACGACGACCTCGGCCGGCGCGGAAGCCGCAGCGGCGGCCGCGGTCTTCTTGGCCGACTTCGGCTTGGGCGACACGGGCTCGAGAACGAGCTCGATCTGCACCATCGATGCGTTGTCTCCCTTGCGGAAGCCCAGCTTCGTGATGCGGGTGTAGCCGCCCTCGCGCAGCTCGACGAGCGGTGCGATCTCGGTGAAGAGCTCGTGAACCACGGTCTTGTCGCCGATGACCGCCAGCACGCGACGACGCGCGTGCAGGTCACCGCGCTTCGCGAACGTGATCAGGCGCTCGACGAGGGGGCGCATGCGCTTGGCCTTCGTCTCGGTCGTCTTGATGCTCTTGTGGGTGAACAGGGCAGCCGCGAGGTTCGCAAGCATGAGGCGCTC
>NZ_JAYSJZ010000087.1:0-54266 GCF_043726815.1 Lacisediminihabitans sp. | reverse complement strand
GTGCTCGGTGAGATCCTTGATGCGTGCGGTCAGCATTGCGACCTGCACCTCGGGGCTACCGGTATCACCAGGATGGGTGGCGTACTCGTCGATAATCGTCTTCTTGGCATCTGGTGCTAATGGCATAGATGGCCCCTCTCACTCGTTGCGCGGTGCCCGTCACTGAATGTGCGAGCTCTCTTTATCCGCGGCCGTTCGACGGCAACCTTGCGAGTTTAGCATCCCGGAACATCGCGCATCCCCGGGCCCGGGTGACGGTCGATGAGACCGCTAGCTCCCGATCGCGACGAGTGCCTCGTTGTGCTTGAGGAATCCGGGCTTCCAGGGCGGGTCGAACCTGGCGAAGTAGAGGCTCCCCACCGGGTGCAGTCCGGCCCGCTCCACCGCCTCGAGCAGGGCCGCACCGTTCTCCTCGAACTTCGCCTCGCTCCAGCCCCCTCCGAAACTCCGAGCGGCCACGTCGTGGGCTGCCACCGCCCTGGTGCTCACGTGGGCGTCCGTCGGAAGAGGCACGGACGCGATGTCCGTGCCGTCGGGCAGCACAAAGCTCACGGTGTGCGCGTTCTCGGTGATGGGCTCCTGGAGCACCGGGGCCGTCATGGGGATCCTCACGGAGGAGGCGTTTCGCCCGCTGATGTAGCCGATCAGGGGCCGGAAGCCGAGATTGCCGGCGCGCAGGAAGTTGCCCTGCGCACTCACCTGCACGAGAACGTAGTCCGGATAGTGGCGCAACTCGAAGCCGTCGTAGTGACGGATCACCTCGTACCCCTGCTGCTCGGTCATAGCGGCGATTGTAGGCCGCGCAACTGGGGAATTCCCTTCCGAAATCCATGCATTCCTTGCCCGCCGACGGCGTGTCTGGCCGGCCGAGCGGCGTGTCGCCGAGGATTGCATGGATTTCGGAAGGGAGCCGCCGACGAGGGCCACAGGGGCGACGACCTGCCTCACCCGAAGAGACAGGCCGCCGCACGTTCGGCTAGGCGTTGATGATCACCTTGAGCGCCTTAGTCTCGGCCGCGCGACCGAAGACGTCATACGCCTCGAGGATGTTGTCGAGGGTGAAGGTGTGGCTCACGAAATTCTCGGCCACGATCTTCTTCTGCGCGACGAGCTTCAGCAGGGTGCCGAGTGTGTCGGTGTTCACCAGACCCATGCTGATGTTGATGTTGGAGATCCAGAGGTCCTGGAGTGCGAGCTCCACCGGATGACCGTGCACCCCGACGTTGGCGACATGGCCGGCCGGGCGCACGATGTCCACGCACATCGTGAACGTCTGCGGGATTCCGACGGCCTCGATCGCGACATCGACGCCGAGCCCGTCGGTGAGGGCGAGCACCTGGTCCTTCCAGTCGGCGTCGGTCGAGACCACGCCATCCGTCGCACCGAACTTCTTCGCCTGCTCGACGCGGTTCGCGTCCACGTCGATCGCGATGATCCGCGACGGGCCGTAGAGCCCCGCGGTGGCGATCGCGGCAAGCCCGACCGGTCCGGCTCCGATCACGGCGACGACGTCGCCCGGCTTCACCTGGCCGTACTTCACGCCGATCTCGTAGCCGGTGGGCAGAATGTCGGAGAGAACCGTGCCCTGTTGCGGCGTGACGCCGGCCGGCAGCAGGTAGACGGAGGTCTCCGCGTACGGCACACGCACGTACTCGGCCTGGGTACCGTCGATGAGGTGGCCGAAGATCCAGCCGATGCCGGAGCGCCCCTCGTCGCCGAGGCAGTGCGAGAAGACGCCCTGCTTGCAGTAGTCGCAGTGGCCGCAGGCGGAGATGCAGGAGAGGATCACCTGGTCGCCCACCTTCAGGCTGGTCACCGCCGAGCCGACCTCGGTGATCGTGCCCACGCCCTCGTGCCCGAGGATCCGTCCGGGGGTTACCGCCGGCACGTCTCCCTTGAGGATGTGCAGATCGGTGCCGCAGATCGTGGTGGTGACCATCTTCACGATGATGTCGGTGGGCTCCTTGAGCACCGGATCCGGCACGTCTTCCCACGATTTCTGTCCAGGTCCCTTGTAAACGAGCGCCTTCATGATGTCCCTTCGATAGCCGTCAAAGCGACGCTACGGGGCACCGGGCCCCACGGAAGGGACCTTCGGCCCCTCCGTTTGGGTCCGAACGGACTCGCCCGGCGGGCCACGACTGGCAACTCAACCGTCACCAACTGCTCGCCAGCCGACCCCAGCCAGCACTTACTGACGGCCGAGTTGACACACGCCGCGCCCCACCAACTCAACCGTCACTAACTGCTCGCCAGCCGACCCAAGCCAGCAGTTACTGACGGCCGAGTTGACACCACGCCGAGTTGACACACGCCGCGCCCCAGCAACTCAACCGTCACCAACTGCTCGCTGGCGGGCCCCAGCCAGCAGTTACTGACGGCCGAGTTGGCACCACGCCGAGTTGACACCGAGCCGCGTCGACCACGCACGAGCCGCCGGGCCCGGAGCTAGATCAGCCGGACCAGTCCGGCGAGCAGGTCGAGGATGCCCGGAAGCAGAAGGTCGAAGGTCAGGATGAAGGCCGCGACCACACCGAGGAGCCAGATCACCGATCGGGTCTTCGCGGAATCGACCTGCCGCCGAAGTTCCTCGAAGGCGTGGAGGTGCGGACCGTTGTCGTCGGTCACGAAGGGCTGCGTGTGCCAGGTGGTGGGCTCCTCGGCGAACATCGAGAAGTGCACGACCGCCCTCGCCGACAGCACGCTCGGTCGGGCGAGCAGCCAGCGTCGCAGCCGGTTGGAGGCCAACACCGTGACGGTGGGGCGCTTGCGGCCGACCGTGATCGACGCCGGATTGACGACGACGATGAGCGGCGTGACGGTCACTGGCCGACCGGTCACGCCACTCAAGAGTTGGGAGGCCCGCTCGGCCTCGTGCAGGGCAACCCGCAGGTGGTCGTGCTTCTGGCCGCCGACCACGAAGGTGCTGCCGGCGACGAAGACGCGGCGGTCGGCGTGGTTCCTGGTGCTCACGGTGAACATGCCCGCCGGGCCGATCACGATGTGGTCGATGTCCTTGCGGCCGGAGCCGACCGGCACGGCATGCAACACGGTCCATCCGGCACCGAGCTGCGAGAGCACACGGGCCACCTCGATTTCGCCGAGCGCGCCGTGGTACCAGGTTCTGGCGGCCGGATCGAGTGGGCTTCTTCCGAGGAGACGAGCGAGGCTTCCGAGGGGTGCCGCGGTCTGCTGAACGGCGAGGCACTCGCGGATCACGGAGTACGCCGGACCGCGCGAGCGGAGCGACAGCGGAGCGACAGCGGAGCGACAGCGGAGGGCCCACCGGCGCGGGCTGCCCCGGCAGCGATGCTGCCGACGCTGGTCGAACCGGCGCGGACTGCACCGGCGTGGGCCGCGCGATGGACTCCACGTGATCCCGTTCTGCCAGGTCTGTCATCGCTCCCCCAAGCTCCGATATGTCGACCATAGGCCGCGGCAGGAAACGGCGGCAGCCCCAGAACGGGTGCGGTCGGACATCGGTCGCGCAGCATCGCTGGGTGCCTGACGGCACGAGTCACGCTGGACGGCGCGCCTGACAGCGCGGCCGGATCAGCGCGGCCGGATCAGCGCCGGGCGCCCCAGGTTGAGCACTCTTCGGCGACCGCCGAGAGGTAGTCGACCGCCTCGGTCGAATGGACAACCGTGCTCTCAACGAGCGAGCGAACGAGGATGTCGGCGGGCAGCACCCGCACGCGCCGTGCGGCGTCACCGCCGAAGCTCAGGTCGACGGGGTCGATCAGGGCGACGACGGGCGTCACCGCGACCGGCACACCGGCGAGGTCGGTCATGATGGTCGCCGCGCCGTCCGCGCATCGACGCGCGACTCGAACGTGGTCGGTCGGACGCCCATTGATCCAGAGCACCCTCTCGTCGACCCAGACATTCCCGCCGGTCGGCCGCGCGGCGGTGATGGTGAAGACACCGGGAGGGCCGACGACGACGAAATCCGTGCCGAGCCTGGCGAGGTCGTCCGATGCGCGGAGGACGGTCCAGCCGTCATCGAGCTGGTCGAGAAGGGCGGAGACCTCGGCCTCAACGGGAGGACGACGGCGCCAACCGCGCGGTTGGGCGGGCGCACTGCGACGGAGTCCCCAGGAGGGAAGCAGGTCGCGCAGGAGTTGGGAGCCACGGGTGGACGGTGATGCACCCGATGTCGACTCTGCGCCCTCGCGCGAGGTGACACTTGTCATGCGCTCCCCCTGAAGTGGCCCTTCCCGAATGGCCTGTCCCGAACCTAAGCGAGCGCCACCTGCCCGGGAAAGCCCCCAAAGGAGGGCTTTTCTGCCATAGGGTGCGCTCGCAGGCTCCGACCATATCATTGGCGGGGTGAAGCCCCGACGCGCCGAGCCCATCTATCGCACGGCAATCGTGGCCGGAACCGCCCTGTTCACGGCCCTGCGGGTGAGGCGAATCGAGCGCGGGCTGGACAACGTTCCGGCGACCGGCGGCGCGGTGCTCGCCATGACGCACTTCGGCTATCTGGAATTCGCCCTCATCGAGTGGATGACCTGGCTGCACAACCGCCGCCGCATCCGCTTCCTCGCCAAGAAGAGCGTCTTCGACAGGCCCGTCCTCGGATTCGTGATGCGCGGGATGCACCACATCGCGGTGGACATGGCGGCCGGCGCGGATGCGTACGCGAGTGCCGTGGCCGCGCTGCGCGACGGCGAACTCATCGGGGTGTTCCCCGAGGCGGGTGTGAGCGCCTCCTTCACCGTTCGGGAGCTCAAGACGGGAGCGGCACGGTTGGCCGCGGAGGCCGGCGTGCCCATCATTCCGGTCGCGGTCTGGGGAGGCCAGCGGCTCCTCACCAAGAATCGCAAGATCCGCCTGCGCGAGCGGGTCGGGGTGCCGGTGAGCTTCGCCGTGGGATCCCCGATTGTGGTGGCAGCGACGGATGATGTGCGCGCCGTCACCGAGCGCCTTCGGCAGACGATGCAGGGCCTCGTCGACCGCCTTCAGGCCGAGTACCCGGTGGACGGCACCGGCGCCTGGTGGCAGCCGCTCGCGCTCGGCGGCACCGCCCCGAGCCCGCTCGAGGCCGCCGCGGCCGACGCCGAGCGTGACCGGAAACGCCACGATCGCGGCCCTCGCTGAGGGCATCCGCGCCTGGGAGCGCTCCCGATCGACCGACGTGTCCCCATCTCATCGAATCGGCTCAAAAATAGGGACTTTCGCACTATTGCGCGGCGAGCCCGAGGACTACCGTGTCCCTTAGTCGACGTGTCCAGATCACTGCACGGGGCGCCTGACTGCGAGCCTGATAGAAGGATGTAGTCATGACGCCGCTCCACCACCTCACACCGGGGTCTCGCTCAGCGTCGGCCGAGCGCCCGGGCGGGGCGAGCATCCACGATCCTTGGCCGTTCCCGCCGACTGGATAAGGCCCGGCTGCGGTTGGGGGCCACCACCCTTTGCTACCCGAGAAGATCGTGGTAGCCCCAACCGACATCCGGCTAGGCGGGCACAAAACGCGGCCCCTGGTGTACCCAACCCACACCAGGGGTCGCGGCACGCTCGCCAGGGGCGCGGTGATTCGGGACCTTGGACCCTTCATCCCCCCGAGGGTCAACGGTGGGATGGGGCTAGACCCAAGAAACCTCAGGGAGGAACACCGTGACATTCGCCCAGTCCATCCAGACGGTCTTTCGCAAGTACGCCGAGTTCACCGGTCGTGCGTCGCGGCCCGAGTTCTGGTGGTTCGTGCTCTTCAGCACCCTCGGCCACGCCGCCCTGAACGCCTTCAACCTGTTCACGCCCCAGGGCACTCTCTATCTCGGGGCGAGCCTGTCCGGGGTCTTCGGCATCATCATCTTCATCCCGAGTCTCGCCGTGACGGTGCGAAGACTGAGGGATGCGGGCCACGGATGGGCGGACCTATTCTGGATCCTGCTACCGATCGTCGGCCTGATCATCCTGATCGTGCACCTGTGCGACCCGAGTCGCTCCGACGTCGCGGTAACGCCCCAGCCGGGCATGCCGGCCGACGCATCGGCGAGTCCGGCACCGGGCAGCACGACAACCGGGTGACCACGGAACAGGAGAACGCAATGACAACATCGGTGAACAATCCGACTGACCCATTCGCCGGCTACCCCGTCGGCATGATCAAGATCCATCGAGGCGAACCCGTCGCGGTCGCCGTGATCGGGCTCATCCTGGGAATCATCGGCCTGGTCTGGCCCCAGGCGACGCTGTTCACCGTGGCCATCCTGTTCGGCATCTACCTGATCGCCTCCGGCATCTTCCGCATCACGGTGGCGTTCGTGGCCGACCAGTTGAGCACCGGCCTGCGCTGGTTCACCGGCCTCGTGGGCCTCCTGGTGGTCGCCGCCGGCGTGATCTGCCTCGCGAACCCCTTCCGCTCGCTCATCGTGCTCGCCTTCGTGATCGGCGTCGGCTGGATCGCCGAGGGCGCCGTCGACATCATGGGCGCCGTGCGCGGCACCGGCAATCCCCGCTGGCTCGGCTGGCTGAGCGGCATCCTCTCCATCGTCGCCGGCATCATCATGTTCGTGCTGCCCGCCCTCGCGATCAGCGCGTTCGTGGCGATCGCCTCGATCCTGCTGATCATCGTGAGCATCTCGACCCTGTTCACCCTGCCGCGCGCGCGGGAGTCGGCGACCGCCTAGGGCCGCGCACTCGCCTCATCGCGACCGAGTTCGGGCGCCGAGGTTGCGCCGAATTCGTCCCGCAGGGCGGTCACCGCGGCGTAGTAGCCCGCGAGCCCGTGAACGCCGGGTCCCGGGGACGTCGACGACGAACAGAGGTAGATCCCCCTCGCCGGGGTGCGCCACGGCGTGGCCGACAACACCGGTCGAGCCACGAGCTGGGCGATCGTGACATCGCCGCTCGCGATGTCTCCCCCCACGTAGTTGGGGTTGTAGGCCTCCACCTGCTCGGCGGTGCTGCTCGCGCTCGCGAGCACGACATCCCGGAATCCCGGCGCTTGGCTCTCGATCGCAGCCGTGATCGCCTCGGTGCGGTCGACGGTGGAGCCGCGGGGCACGTGCGTGTACGCCCAGAGCGCGTGCGAGCCGGCCGGCGCCCGCGACCCGTCGAACGGGGTCGGCTGGGAGACGAGCACGTACGGATTGCCCGGATGGCGTCCGGCGGCGACCTCACCCTCGGAACGGGCGATGTCCGCCCTCGATCCCCCGAGATGGAGGGTGCCGGCGCCCGCGAGATCCCGGTTGCGCCACGGTACGGGGCCGGAGAGGGCGAAGTCGACCTTGGCGACCGCGTTCCCGTAGCGATAGCGGCCGAGGGCGCGCCGGTAGCGTTCGGGCAGCCGCTCCCCCGCGATCCTCGCCAGGGCACGCGCGCTCGTGTCGAAGAGCACCACCCTCGCCGGCGGGAGGTCACCGAGGTGGGCGATCGCGGTGCCGGTGACGATCTGACCGCCGTGGGCGATCAGGTCGGCCGCCATCGCGTCGATGATCGACTGGCTGCCACCGATCGGAATGGGCCAGCCCTGGGCGTGGGCCGTCGTGCCCAGAACGAGCCCGGTGGCCGCCGTCGCGAGGCTCGGCATCGGCCGCACGGCGTGGGCGAAGACACCGGTGAGCAGGGCGGGCGCCACGTCGTCCCGAAAGCGGGAATTCCAACCGCGGCCGCCCTGCTCCAGCACCCGCAGTCCGAGCCGAGCGACGGTGAGCGGATGCCGCGGAACCTGCAGCACCGACGAGCCGCTGAACTGCGCCACGTCGTTCGCGCGCCGCACGAGGGGCTCGAAGAGCCGCCTCCACGCCTCGCCGTCACGCCCGAGGCCGTCCACGGTGCGGTCGAGGTCGCGCCAGGCGATTCCGGCCCGACCGTCGGCGAGCGGATGCGCGTAGGAAATCTCCGGAACGACGAGCCCGATGCGTTCCCGCAGCTCGAACCGCCGGAAGAAACCGGAGGCCAGGGCCAGCGGATGCACCGCGGAGCACACGTCGTGGTGGAACCCGGGCAGCGTCAGCTCGCTCGTGCGCGCGCCGCCGCCGATGGTCGGGGCGCTCTCGTAGACCCGCACGGTGAGTCCGGCGCGCGCCAGCGTCACCGCCGCGGCCATGCCGTTCGGACCGGAACCCACCACAATCGCGTCGACGACATCCATGCCTCCACCCTGCCCCCGACGCGCGCGACACGCGAGGGGCGCGCCGCTATCGCTTCAGCCGCGACATGATCCAGGCGAGCAGGGAGGAGCGGCTGTCGCCGTCGTCGATACGGTCCTCGTCGATTCGGGACCTCGCACTCAGCGTCCACCTCGGCCGCCATTCTTCACCCGGTAGTAACCTGCCCGAAACGCGGGACTGTCGAGACGGCTGTCGTGCTGGGCCCGACCGCTGGTACACACTTGAATCGGTATCCAGAACGAAAGGCAGCACGTGATTCGAGCAGCAGCAGACGGTTCGGCGCTAGGCAACCCCGGGCCGGCAGGCTGGGCGTGGTACGTCGACGACGGCTGCTGGGCGGCCGGCGGGTGGAAGCACGCCACCAACAACCAGGCGGAGCTGATGGCCGTTCTCCAGCTGTTCCGGGCGACCGCGCACCTCGACGACGACCTCCTCGTGCTCTGCGACAGCCAGTACGTGATCAACTGCGTCACCAAGTGGATGCCGGGCTGGAAGAAGAAGGGCTGGCGCAAGGCCGACGGCAAGCCGGTGATGAACGTCGAGCTGCTCAAGGAGATCGACGAGGCGCTCGTCGGCCGCCGCTACCTCTTCGAATGGGTGAAGGGTCACGACAACCATCCCCTCAACGAGGCGGCGGACGCCCGCGCGCGAGCGGTGTCCGAGGCCTTCCAGCGCGGTCGCTCGATCCCGAGCGGACCGGGGTGGGTGCGCGACGGGGATGCCGTCGCGGCCACGGCCCAGGACGTGGCGTGGACGCCGGGCGGCCGGGCCACCGCGGAACCGGCCCTCTTCGCCCTCGACGACGCGGACGAGGCGGCCGAAGCCGCGGGTGCGACTCTCGTCGTTCGCCTGAACCCCGAGGAGCTCGGCCGGCTCGAGGCGAGGGCGTCGTCGCGCGGACTCACCCTGGAGCAGGCGATCAAGAGCCTCCTCTGACCCGACGCGGTGCGGCGGCCACGGATCAGAGGGCGGGCCCGGCGGCGAGCGTCACGTTCGCGGTGTGGTCCGCGCCGGCGGCATCCGTCCAGGCGATCGAGACGGTGTCGCCCGGGGCGTGGGCGGCGATCGCCGCGCTCAGCTCAGCGGCAGAGGCGACCGGCGTCGAACCGACGGCCGTGATGGTGTCGCCGGCCACGAGGCCGAGGCCGGCAGCCGGTGTGCCGTCGAGCACTCCGCCGACCGTGGCGCCGCCGGAACCCTGCGCGAGCTGCACCCCGAGGAAGGCCGGGTAGCCGATCGTCACCGTGGCACTGGCCCGGCCGGACTCGATCTGCCGGGCGATGCCGAGGGCCGAAGAGATCGGGATCGCGTAGCCGACGACGGACCGGGTGCCGGAGGAGGCAGCGGTCACCACACCGATGACCTCGCCCTGCGCGTCGAGCAGTGGTCCGCCGGAGTCGCCGGAGACGACATCCGAGTCCACCTCGATCAGGTTGCTGAGGCTCTCGGACGAGCCGGCCGACTCCCCCTGCACGGTGATCGACTGTCCGGTCGCCGCCACGGTGCCGGTGGCGGTGACGAGGTGGCCGGTGCCCTCGGCGTTTCCGACCGAGGAGATGGCATCCCCGGCCGAGACCGACTGGGCGGCGTCGTAGGTCGCCGTCTGCAACCCGGACGCCCCGACGAGCCGGAGCACGGCGATGTCGTCCGCCGCATCCGTGCCGACGACGGAGGCCCGGTACGCGACGCCGGTCGACTCCACGGTGACCTCGATGCTCGTCGCGCCCGCGACGACGTGGTTGTTCGTGAGGATGAGCCCGCTCGAGGTCATGATGGTTCCGGTGCCGGCGGCCTGACTGTTCTGGTCGAAGTCGAGAACGGAGACGATCGTCACGACGCCGACCTTCTCGGCCGCCGTGGCGGGCACCGCGCCGGTCGTGATGCTCGCCCGCTGCGTTGTGCCGCCGAGGTCCGAGCCCTGGCGCCCGTCGCCGGGGGCGACGCGCCGGTCGGGGAGCACGGTCTGGCCGGACGAGGTGCTCGTCGACTTTGCCGTCGAGGAGGCGAGGGAGGTCACGATGGCGACTCCCCCGCCCCCGACGGCGAGCAGAATGGTCGCGGCCACCGCCCCGGCGATCAGTGCGCGGCGTCGGCGCGGGATGCCGCCCGCCTCGCCGGTGTCGCTTGTCTGGCCCATCTCGCTTGTCGGGCCCGTGCCTGTCTCGCCTGTGTCGCCTGTGTCGCCTGTGTCGAAGCTATCCATGATTCGCGCCCTTCTCGGTGTGCCATCGGCGACGACACTCCTCCCGCGCGCTCGGCGTGCCCTATGGCTCGGATCGGAGCCGGGCGTGCGAAGGGTATGAATCCGCTGGGAAGAGTCGCGCGGAGCCGGGCCGAGTTCGGTGCAGCGGCAGGGAGTTGCCATTTCGCCGTGCGAAACTGTCGAGGGCCGCGAACGACGGCACCGCAGTGATCCCGGAGGAAAACGCATGACCGGCTCCCTCGTGCTCGACGTGATTCTGTGCCTGCTGCTCCTCGCATACACCGTGCACGGCTTCCGAGCCGGCTTCGTGCTGAGCATCACCGGAATAGCCGGCTTCATCGCCGGGGCCGTCGTCGCCTTCTTCGCGATTCCGCTTATCGCCTCGTGGGTCACCTCGTCCCAGTGGCGGCTTCCGCTCATCCTGCTCGCCGTCGTCGTTCTCATCGGCCTCGGCCAGGCCGTCGGCACCCTGATCGGCAGGGTGCTCCGCCGGGGCGTGGATCGCGCGCCCCTGCGCATCCCCGACCGGGTGTTCGGGGCGGCGGTCACTCTCGTCGTTGGCGCGGTCGTCACATCGATGCTCGCCTTCGGCATCGGATCCCTCGGCGTTCCGTTCGTCTCGAGCGCGATCTCCTCCTCGGCGGTCGTGCAGACCATCGATCGGGTAACCCCCGACCCGGTGAAGGCCCTCGAGGCCCAGGTGCGCGGGCTCGTCGCCCAGGACGGCCTGCCCCGGTTGTTCTCGGCCATCGGCTCCAACCCGGACATTCCGGTGCCCGCCGCCGGCGCAGGTACCGCCGCCCAGCAGACCGCCGCGGCATCCGTGGTGAAGATCGTCGGCAACGCCTACCAGTGCGGTCAGAACCAGTCCGGCAGCGGCTACGTCGCCGCCCGGGGGCGCATCATCACCAACGCCCACGTCGTGGCCGGGGTGACCGAGCCGGTGGTGCAGACGCCGTCAGGCGGGTCCTACACGGGTCGCGTCGTCTACTTCGACGGGGTTCACGACATCGCGGTGATCGCGGTCGACGGGCTCACCACCAGGGTGTTGCCGCTCGGGACGAACCTCGGCCAGGGCGACACCGCCGTGTTCGACGGCTATCCCCTCGGCGGGCCCTTCAGCTCGGCGCCCGCCGCGGTGCGGGGAGTCAACACCGTGCAGGTGCCGGACATCTACGGGGCGGACCCCGCACCCCGTGAGGTCTACTACCTGTCCGCCGACGTGCAGGAGGGCAATTCGGGCGGCCCGGTGATCGACGCCGGAGGGCGAGTGGCCGGGGTCATCTTCGCGAAGTCCGCCACGGCCGATCGACTCGGTTTCGCCATGACCACGAACGACCTGACACCCGTCGTGGCGAAGGCGCCCTCGCTGGCTGCCGCGGTCTCCTCCGGGCACTGCACACGCGGCTGAGCGACGCGTCAGCCCGGGACGAGGACGCAGAATTCCATCCCAGCCTATTGCCGGGCATCCCCCGACCGGGCTAGTCGGCGGCGAGGTTCTCGTCGAGGATCGCGAGCACCCTGGCCCACGCGTCGGACGCCGCGTCCTCGCGGTACGCGATCGGGTTCGTGTCGTTGAAGAACGCGTGTCCGGCCCCCTCGTACACCCGGGAGACGAAGTCGACGCCGGCGGACTGCATCGCCGAGGTCACCCCGGGCAGCGACTCCATCAGGGCCGGGTCGTTCTCGCCGTAGAAGGCCCGCACCGTGCCCGTGATCCTCGGCACGAGCGAGAGGTCGGGCGGCGATCCGTAGAACGGCACAGCCACCCGGATGCGGGCGTCGGCCGCGGCGAGCGCGAAACTGTAGGTGCCGCCAAAGCAGAAGCCCATGACCCCGATGCGACCGTTGATGCCCGGCTGTTCGGCGAGGAAGTCGACACAGTCGATGAGGGCGGCGATCGCCCACTCCGCGTATTCCGGTGCACGCATCGGAGCGAAGGCCTCTCGCAGGCGCGGCTGGCCCTCGGTGCGCACCCGCTCATCCTGGCTCGTCATGATGGCATTGAGCTCGAGGCCGATCTGCGGGCGCACGCCGATCCGGCTGAGGATGTCCGGGGCGATCACGAGGTAGCCCTCCGCCGCGAGGCGGTCGGCGATGCCGGTGATGTGGGGCACCAGGCCCCAGATCTCGTGGATGAGCACCATGGCGCCCTTGGGCGGTGCGCCCGGCGCGAGGGTGGGACGGGCGAGATAGGCCTCGAAGGCTCCGCCGCCGAGAGAGATCGTTTCGGTCATCGTCCGAGTCTGTCACGACCCCGCCTCTGGGATACGGTGGGCCGATGAACGCGAAGCCCACCGCGCGCCGCCCGACGGCGCTCATCACGGGCGCCACTGCCGGCATCGGCGCCGAATTCGCGCGACAGCTCGCCGCGGACGGCCACGACCTCGTGCTCGTCGCCCGGGACCGGGAGCGGCTCGAACGCACGGCCGCCGAGCTGAGGCTGGCCTTCGGCGTGCGCGTGGAGGTGCTGGTCGCCGACCTGGGGCAGGCGGGCGCCCTCGCGACGGTGGAGGCGCGAGTGGCGGTCTCCGAACCCGGGGACGACGCGACCGCCCCCATCACCCTGCTTGTCAACAATGCCGGTTTCGGCCTGCGCCGGCAGTTCGACGAGAGCGATGTCGACGATGAGCAGCGCCTGCTGGACGTGCTCGTCACGGCGCCGATGCGGCTCTGCCACGCCGCGCTCGCCCAGATGCTCCCGCACGGGTCCGGCAGCATCGTCAACATCGCGAGCGTGGCGGGCTACACGCCGCGGGGCAGCTATGGAGCGGCCAAGGCCTGGCTGCTGAGCTTCAGCCGCTGGGCGAACATCGCCTACCGGTCCCGCGGAGTGTCGGTGACCGCGGTGGCTCCCGGCCTGGTGCACACCGAGTTCCACGAGCGCATGAGGGTGAGCGGCGCGTCGGTTCCAGGGTTCCTCTGGCTCGACGCCGAACGGCTCGTGCGACTGGCCCTCGCCGATGTTCGGCGCGGGAGGGCCGTATCGATCCCCACCCTGCGCTACAAGCTGATCGTGGCTCTCGCGCGCGTGCTGCCGAACCGGCTCGCCGCCAAGGGAGACCTGCGGCCGCAGTAGGGCCGCGCTCGCCACTCAGAGCGGGAAACCCGCCGGAAGCGCGAGATGCACGCCGAACGCGGAGAGGCCGCCGAAGCGAACGAACAGCAGTCCGTAGCTGAGCGCGATCCCGACCACGACCCAGGAGAGCCGTCGACGGCGCGCCCGCGCGTCTGCCCGGCGCAGCGCCTCGAACTCGCCGAGCAGCGACGGCAGCGGCGTCGGCGCCTCGACGCCGAGCGGCCAGGTGGCCGGGTCGGCCGCGGCGGCCGCGAGGCGTCGCACCGACGAGGGCGCGAGCAGGCGCGGAAGGTCGCGCAGCCAGCGCGAGAAGTCACTCGAGTGGATGGCCTCCGCCGCCCGAGGATGGGCTCGGATCTCGAGGTCGGCCGGTTCGACCACCACGATGGCGGGCGTCACCGGCGCCGGAGTGCCCGTCGACGCCGCCACCAGTTCGGCGACGAGCCGGGCATCCGTCTCGGCATCCTGCACGGTCGGACGCAGCTCGTCTTCGACGAGGAAGGTGCGCTCCCCCACCCAGACACGTTGGCCGACCGGATAGGCCATGCTCACGGCGATCAGGCCGGGGGGGCCGACGAGAAGGTAATCGAGCCGCGGCCGCTCCCTCGAGATCGGTACCGCACTCACCACCAACCAGTCGTCGCCGAGCGCGGTGAGCGCCTCCGCGATGCGCAGCTCGGCGACGGCGGCGCGAAACCACCGCGTCGATGCCCGGGGCACCGGGTCGACACCGAAGAAGCGGGAGAACGCGGAAAGCGGAGTCGCCTCGGCCTGCCGCCGCATCACCTCGCGCACCGCGACCGATGCCGGGACTGCCGGGACGACGGAGCCCGCGACCGCCTCGTTCGGCTGGCCGACGGCTGAGTCCTCGACGATGGTGATGCCGTCCCCCAACCGTTGTGCGCGTTCCTCCACGGTAGCGACATCCCGGTGTCGGCGAACTCCCCAGTACGGGGTGGCGACACGCGCGGGATGGGGCCGGCGAGCAGAAAAACCTTGCAATCCCGGCACCCGAGGGGCAGGCTGGAACCAGATCAACTCGTCGCCCGGAAGAGCCGCACAGTGTGCCGCACCGGGCGATGAGTCTGTGTGGGCCAGGTTCAGCGAGCCTCCGACTCAATCCTTCCGGAGCGTGAGCGCGAGTCTCGGGCAGAGCGCCACGGCATCCCTCGCCGCCTCGAGCTGGGACGTGGCGAGCGGCACGTCGCCGCCGGAGCCGTCGCGGGCGAGCGGGTAGCCCCACTCATCCCGAGCGAGGCGCTCCGGCAGCAGTTCCGTGCACAGGCCCCGACCGTCGCAGAGCGTCCAGTCGATGTGCAGGGTGGCCGCGGGGCGGTGCTCGCGGCTCACGCCGCCACCCCCGCGCGTGCCCGCCGATCGGCGAGGCACCCGCCGGCCAGGTGTGCCTTGACCTCCGCGGAGAAGACCGTGAGGGCGCTCAGCACGAGCCTGGTGGTGCCGTCGGGGTGGTGGCAGCTCCCCCGCCCGCTCACGAGCGCGGCCAGCCGACGGATCTCGGCGGGGAGTGCGGTGTCGCGGCTCCCGCCGGCGAGCTTCTCGAGCACCTCGGCCATCCTGGGCAGACCGTTCGCGCACGGACCGCACTGCCGAGCCGACTGCGCGGCGAGATAGCCGGCGATGGCCGCCGATGCCCTCAGTCCGCAGGATGCCGAGTCGAGCAGAACCAGGATGCCGGCCCCCGGCGCCGCGCCCAACGGGGCCAGGTCGTGCCGGGTGAGTGGCGTGTCCAGTCGCTCGGCCGGCAGCCAGGCACCGTGGTAGCCGCCGACAAGCACCGCGCCGAGCCCGTCCGTGCTCCCGCCGGCCGCCCTCACGATGGCCGCGATCATCATGCCGCCCGCGACCTCGCGTACGGTCGGCGCGAGGTCGGTACCGCTCACGGTGACGAGCCTCGTGCCCGGCTCGTCCTCCGTGCCGAGCCGCCGGAACCACTCGGCGCCGAACCGCGCGATGAGCGCCGCCTGGGCGAGGGTCTCCACGTTGTTGAGCAGGGTGGGCCGGCCACCGAGTCCCGAGGCGCTGAGGCGTCGGGTCTTGTCCCTGGGCAGCGCCGGTCCCCCCTCGAGGGAGCGGATCACGGCCGACGCCTCCCCCGAGAGGAACGCCTCCGTCACCTCCCGCAGCCGGATCGCCGCGGCGTCTGTGCGCTCCGCGATGGCCCGCGCCACGTACGGCAGGCTCGCCGCCGTCGTCACGAGGTAGAGCTCCCGCGCCCCGACGGTGCGCCCGGCGAGGAGAAGGCCGTCGATCACCAGGTGCGGCGCGGCGCGAAGAAGGGTCGCATCCTTGGCGCTCCGCGGCTCGCCCTCCGCCCCGTTGGCGACGACCACTGCCGCGCCGCCTCGGGACCGCGGGTCCTGGCCGCTTCCGACCGCCGCGAACTTGCGCCAGGCCGGGAACGCCGCGCCCCCGCGTCCCTGCAGGCCGGATGCCTGGAGCTCGTCGATGAGGTGGGCCGCCGAGGCGTTCGGCACCGGACCGAAGGTCGCGAGGTGGCTCGCCAGGTCGGGAGCCGGCGAGGCGAAGAGCCTCCCCGCCCCCGTCGGCGGTCGCACACCACTCGCTGTTCCGCTCATCGTGCCTCTCCCTTCCGCGCGTTCCCGAATTCGATGAAGTTCGCCGAGACCCGCCAGGCGACCGCGATCGCCACGACCACGACGCTGGCGAGCGCGAGGGCGAGAAACCAGACCGACGTCCCGTCCGTGCCGTTTCCGATCGAGTGCGCGAGGGCGACCGGCCAGAGCGCGTAGGTGAACCAGTGCACGACGCGGAAGACGCGTCGGCCGATCCAGCGTCTCAGCAGGCTCGTGACGACGATGGCCAGCATCAGGTCGAGCGCGACGGTGCCGAGGCCGAGCCAGAACGGCTTGGCGGCGCCCAGGAACGGCACGAAGAAGTCCACCACCTTCAGCTGGGCGTAGGAGTCGAAAAAAAGCGAGACGATGTGGATCACGAGGAAGACGCTCGCCAGCAGCGAGGCGTTGCGGTGCACGAGGGTCACCGAGAATCGCGGCAGCCCGAGGAGCGGGCGCCCGGAGCGGGTCACGATTCCGAGCACGACGGACACCGTCAGGAGCAGGAGCGCCACGACGCCGGTGCCGCGGCCGAGCGCCCAGAGCGCCTCGTTCATTGCGCGACCCCCTCGGTGCCCGCCTCGGCCGGCCAGCCGCCGAGGGTGACGACACGGGCCTCACGGTCCACGAGCCGAGCGGGCAGGCCGCGGTCCCGCACCAGTTCGAGCGCGCGATGCCCGCGCACGATGCAGGCCGTGCTCACGGTGTTGGCCTCGACGCAACTGCGCGCCGAGACGGTGGCGCTCCGCCAGACCGGCTCGGCCGGGCGCCCGAGGCGCGGATCGAGGATGTGGTGCATCCGCTCGCCCGCGCGGGTCCACTGGCGCTTCTGGGTGCTCGAGGTCGCCAGGGCGAACCCCGCCGCGAGCGTGACGGTGGCCCGGGGGTCGGCCGGCAAGTCCTGCACGAGCACGACCCAGCCGCCGGCCGGCGATTCTCCCGCGGTCGCGATGTCGCCGCCGAGGCTCACGAGCACCCCGGTGGGCAGCTCGGCAACGACGCGCGCCGCCGCGAGATCGGCGGCGAAGGCCTTCGCGGTCGCGCCGAGGTCGAGGGCGAGGTCAGACGGCACCGTGAGACGGCGTCCGTCGAGCAGCACCCTGCGCCAGCCGGGCACGATCGCCACCCGAGTGACGGTCAGGCCGAACGAGCGGTCGGCCACGAGGGCGATGTCGCGGTCGTAGCCGAGCGAGGCGAGCTCGTTGCCGAGCGTGGGGTCGACGTCGCCGTCGGTGATCTCGGCGGAATGGAGGGCCTCACGCACGAGCACCGCGAGCATCCCGCTCACCTCGACGCCGTTCGGCAGATCCTCGGACAGCCGGGCCAGCTCCGAGTCCGCACGAAAGCGGCTGCACGCCGCGTCGACCTCATCCAACACCAGCCGGGTGATCTCCACCGCCCGCTCGAGGTGCTGCGGCTCCGTGACCACCACGCGGGCGGTCATGCTCCAGACCGGCCAGTCGGCCGCGTTCCCCGGCACGTCAGGAACCGGTCGTCTGGGCCTGGCTGCTGCTGGGCGTGCTCGATCCGACCGATGAGCCGAAACCCGAAGCCGCCGAGCCGCCGGTGCTCGTGGACGTGGACGTGGAGGCGCTCGAGGCCGACGTCGTGGAGCCCGCCGCCAGGGCGACGCCGCCGACGGCCGCCGTGCCGATCACGCCGGCCACCGCCAAAGCCGCGGTGAACGCCCTCGTGCGACGCTTGCCCAGTTCCCGTACGTTCATGACTCCCGCTCCTCCTCCGTCGCGTTCTCGCGATAGGGAGAGTGTCGGGCCCGCGCCTAAGCGGTTCCTATGAGCGCCCTGTGGGCCGACTCAGAGCATCAGACCAAGTCAGAGCATCAGATTGGTCGCGAGGAACTCGTTCACGTCGTCGAGTTCTTCCCGCGAGATGGAGTGCCCGATGCCCGGGTAGAGGCGGGTCGTGAGAGTCGAGTGCGCCGGAAGCCAGGCCTCGGTGCGCTCGATGGCCGACTGTGGGATGACCGGATCCGCGGCATCCCTCCCCCAGAAGACCGGCGGTCGCAGCGCCCGGAGCCGCTCGTCGGCGGGAGCCTCGCCCTGGATGACGAACCCGGCGAGGTTCACGAAGGCGGCGAACCGCTCCGGGGCGTGCCTCGCCAGGTGCAGCGTCATGGCCCCGCCCTGGGAGAAGCCGAGCAGGCCGACCGGGCCCGTCGCCGGCACGGTGTCGAGCCATTCGAGCAGCGCGACGACCGCCCCGTCCGCCGCGACGAGGCTCGGCAGGCCGGGCTCACCGACCGGGAACCAGGAGAATCCGTCGCCGAGGGCGAGCGGAGCGCGAACCGAGGCGATCACCGCCTGGGGCGGAAGAAGCGGCGCGAGCGCGAACAGATCGTTCTCGTGCGACCCTCGGCCGTGCAGGAGCACGAGCAACGGCCGGGACGCGAGCGCCTCACCCCGTTCGGCCTCGGAGACCGACCAGACGACGGCGGACGAGTCGATGGCGAGACTTGACGACATGAATACAGCCTAGGCGGAGACCCTCGCGTGATCCGCATCCCCTCGGGCAAACCGATTCGGCCGGGGTGCCGAACCATCAGTGGCGACGGGGGATGCGTCGGCGGCCGCCGGGGGTGGCGTAAAGCCGCCGACGCAGGCCGATACCCGCATGGCTGGGGGCGTCGCCGGGAGGGCTGCTGTGGTTACCAGCCTTCCCGGAGGCGCATGGGCCTAGTCGACGTCCGGCCCGAGAATCGCGTTCGCGACCGTCGAGTGCACCGAGTCGTCGTTGCTGGGGTGGAAGCCGCCCGCGAGCACGTCGCGGTACAGCCGGCCCAGCTCGCTCGACGACGAGAACGCCGCGCCGCCGGCCACGGAGATGGCCTGGTCCACCACGTAGCGGGCATTGCGGGTGGCCCGCCACTTGAGCCCGACCAGCCCACGGAACCACTGGTCGCCCCGGTCGGCGAGCGCGTCGATGTCCCCGGCCAGCGACTCCAGTTGCGGCCAGAGCGCGTCCTGCGCGAGGGCGGCATCCGCGATCTTCCACCGGGTGGCCGGGTCTCGGTCCTTCGTCGTTCCGGTGCGCGCGGAAACGCGGGACCTGGCGGCGGAGACGGCGAGTTCTAGGGCACGCTCTCCGATGCCGAGATACACCGCGGAGACGAGGATCTCGAAGTTGGCGAAGATGGCGAAGATGAGCGGATCCGCGTTCGGGCCGGGGGGAAGCCGGCGCACGATGCGATCGGCGGCGGCGACCACCCCGTCGAGCCTGGTGCTGTTGCTCTGGCTCGCCCGCATGCCGATGGTGTCCCAGTCGTCGTGGATCGTGATGCCCGGGGCGTCCCGGGTCACGAAGGCGTGGACGAGCTTCGGCGCGTCGTGCGAGACGGTGTCCAGACCGAAGAGCCCCAGCCTCGTCCAGGCCGGCGAGAGGCTCGTGAAGATCTTGGTGCCGGTGAAGGCGTAGCCGCCGTCCGGTAGCGGCCGGGCATCCGTCGTGCTCCCGAAGAGCACGAGGTCGTTTCCCGCCTCGCTGATCGCGAAGGCGAACAGCTCGCCCGCCGCCGCCTCGGTGAGCACAAACTCGAGCGAGTCGTCCCCCCGATCGCGCAGCGTCTTCGCGATGCCGGTCCAGACCAGGTGCATGTTCACGGCGAGCGCCGTGGCGGGCGCGGCCTGCGCGAGCCTCGCCTGCTCGTGGGCGAGCTCGACGAGAGTGAGTCCCGCGCCGCCGAGTTCCACCGGGACCAGGGCGGCGAGGTAGCCGGCGGCCCGTAGCTCATCGAGGTCTTCGGAGAAGAACCGGTTGTCGCGGTCGTAGCCCGCCGCCCGGTCGTGGATGCGGGCGAGCAGGGCATCGTCGAGAATCGTCACCGCTCAAGCATTGCACCGCTCGTCTCCGAGCCACCCCGTCTCTCCCCTCCTCTTCTCTTCTCTTCTCTTCTCTTCTCTTCTCTTCTCTTCTCTTCTCTCCCTTTCCGAAATCCATGCATTCTTGGCCAACACGCCGCTCAACTGCGCGCTCGACGGCGTGTCGCCGAGAATTGCATGGATTTCGGAAAGGGGGCCGGGAGCGCGCAAGAATGGATCGAGTGAGCGCACCCCTCGACACCGCGCCGCCCACGCGGTCGCACCTGATCGACCTCGCCCCGCTGCGGGAGAGCCCCGCGTTCGCCAAGCTCTGGATCGGCAACTCGATCTCGGGAATCGGCGCCCAGATGACGATCGTCGCCGTGGGGCTGCACATCTACCAGATCACCGGGTCCACGTTCGCGGTCTCTCTCGTCGGCGCCTTCGCTCTCCTGCCGATGATCGTCTTCGGCCTCTACGGCGGAATGCTCGCCGACGCCTTCGACCGCCGACTCGTGCTCCTGGTCGCCGCGATCGTCGCGTGGGCGTCCACGATCACCCTCGCCGCGCTCGCCTGGACGGGGGTGGAGGTCGTGTGGCCCTTCTACCTGCTCACCACCGTGAACGCGGTCGCCGCGACGGTGATCGGCACGGTGCGCTCTGCCGTGCTCCCGCGCCTGCTCCCGCCCCGGCTGCTGCCGGCGGCCGCCGCGCTCTCCGGGGCGAGCTTCGGGGTCATGGTCACCGTCGGTCCGGCCATCGCCGGGGTGCTCGTGGCCACGGTCGGCTTCGGCTGGACATACACCGTGGATGTCGTGCTGTTCCTCAGCGCGTTCCTCGGCATCGCCGCCCTCCCCCGTCTTGCCCCGGAGGGCGACATCCATCGCCCGGGACTGGAGTCGCTGCGGTATGGGCTCGCGTTCCTGCGAACGGCTCCCAACATCCGCATGTCCTTCGTCGTCGACATCATCGCGATGACCTTCGGCCAGCCGCGCGTTCTGTTCCCGGCGGCCGGCGCGCTCGTTCTCGGCGGCGGGCCCGTCACCGTCGGCGTGCTCACCGCGGCCGGGGCGCTCGGCGCTCTGCTCAGCAGCCTGCTGTCCGGCCGGGTCGGCCACCGGCGCTGGCACGGCCGCGAGATCACGAGGGCGATCCTTGCCTACGGCGCGTTCATCGTCGGCTTCGGCGTCGTGCTCGCGATCCTGGGCCTCGGGCTGTTCGGCCAGGTCGCTGGGTCGGTCGCGCGCCCGAACGTGGTCGCGATCGTCGTGGCATCGATCATGCTCGCCGGCGCGGGGGCGGCGGACAACGTGAGCAGCATCTTCCGCCAGACGATGCTGCAGACCGCGGTGCCGGACAACATGCGCGGCAGGCTGCAGGGGGTCTTCACCGTGGTCGTCACCGGCGGTCCTCGGGTCGGCGACATCTTCGTCGGGGTCGTCGCGGCGATCGGGGCGCTCTGGCTGCCCCCGCTTCTCGGCGGCCTGATCATCGTGAGCCTGCTGCTCGTCGTCACCCGGCTCCAACGGGGCTTCCTTCGCTACGACGCGCTCGCCCCCGCCCCCTGAGCCCTCCCTTTCCCTGCCAGTCCCCTGCCCGTCCCCTGCCCGTCAGCTTCCGAAATCCATGCATTCCTGGGCAACACGCCGCTCAACTGCGCATCTGGCAGCGTGTCGCCGAGAATCGCATGGATTTCGGAAAGGGCGGGAGGCGGGTCAGCCGAGGGTGATGCCCGCTGGCAGGTCGCCGTCCGCCACGAGGTAGAGCCGCTGGGTCGCGCGGGTCATCGCCACATAGAGGGCGCCGGCCCCGCGCTCCGAGGCCGCGACGATTCCCGCCGGGTCCACCACGATCACCGCGTCGAACTCGAGGCCCTTCGCCTCCTGCGGGGAGAGCAGCGCGATGTCGCGGGTGAGCCCCTGGGCCCCGAGCCCCACCGCTGAGCCGAATTCCTCGGCGAGCCGGGCGCCCAGCTCGTCGATGCCGGTCTCCGGCACGATCACGGCGAGGGTGCCCCCGGCATCCAGGCCCCGTTCCCGGCGCACGGCCTCGACGGCGTCGTCGAGAACCTGGATGGGCCACTCGCTCGCCCGCACCGCCCGCGACGGCGTCACCGGCAGCCCGTGGGCCACCGCCATCGACTCGGCGGAGGACGCGATCTGGCTCGGCGTGCGGTAGTTGACGGTGAGTTGCTCGAGCCGCCACCGCTCGCTCTCCGCCGAACCGGTGAGCAGCGGGTCGAGCGCCGTCAGCCAGCTCGACGATGCGGCGGCCGACGCGGCCTGGGCGATGTCGCCGACGATGGTGAACGAGCGCAGCGGTCCCCGCCGCAGCAGCAGCTTCCACTGCATCGGCGAGAGCTCCTGCGCCTCGTCGACCACGACGTGGCCGTAGGTCCAGGTGCGGTCGACCGCCGCGCGCTCGGCCGTCGTGGCGCGATCGCCGAGCTCGGCGAAGTTGTCGGCGAGGTCCTTGGCGTTCACCTGGCCCTTCACATCCATGTTCTGGATGGCCGCCTCCGCGTTCTCGATGTCGCGCTTGCGCTGCTGCTTCTGTTCACGCTTCTGCGCGGCGTCGACCAGGTTGTATTCGCCGAGATGCTCGGCGGCCTCGTCGAGAAGCGGGATGTCGGCGATCGTGAACTCCGCATCCCGGCTTCGTCTCAGCAGGGCCCGCTGCTCGGCGGTCCAGCGCGGGGTCAGCTCGGCGAGCCACTGCGGCCGGGCGTAGAGGTCCTGCAGGAGCTTCTGCGGCGTGAGCGGCAGCCACGCGGTGTTGAGCGCCACCCGCACGTCTTCGGCGGAGCGCAGGTCCTCCCGGAGCATGGGCAGGTCGGACTCGTCCATCGAGTTGCCGTTGGACTTGAGCTGCGCGAGCCACTCCCGCGAGAGCGCGCCCAGGGCATTCTTCACGAAGGTCACGCGGGCCTCGTTGTACGGCTTGCCGCCCTCGCGCGCCCGGTTCATCGCGTTCTGGATGAGCTGCGGGTCGAGGGTGAGGCGGTCGCCGTTCACGTCGAGATCCTGCGGCTCGGAGGGCACGCGCTGCCGCGACTTCACCGCGCGGGCGATCAGCCCGGCCATGAACGCCTTGCCCTTGAGCGCGGCCACGGCCGGGGAATCCTCCCTCGTCGCCTCGACTCCCGGGTACAGCTGACCCACGCTCGCGAGCACGACGCCGGTCTCGCCGAGCGAGGGAAGCACGGCCTCGATGTACTGCAGGAACGAGCGAGACGGCCCCACGATGAGCACTCCGGAGTTCTTGAGCCGGTCGCGGTGCGAGTAGAGCAGGTAGGCGGCCCGGTGCAGCGCGACGGCGGTCTTTCCGGTGCCCGGCCCGCCCTGCACCACCAGCACTCCACCGAGATCGGAACGGATGATGCGGTCCTGCTCGGCCTGGATCGTCGCGACGATGTCGGACATCCGCCCGGTGCGCTGCGCGGTGAGCGCTGCCAGCAGCGCGCCCTCGCCCTGCAGCTCGGTCGTGTCGCTTTCGAGCAGGGTCGCGTCGAAGATCTCGTCCTCGATGCGGATGACGCTGCGGCCCTTGGAGAGCAGGTGCCGCCTGGCCCGGGCCCCGAGTGGCGTCGCCGCGGTCGCCTGGTAGAAGGCGCTGGCCTGGGGCACCCGCCAGTCGAGAAGGATCGGCTGCAGGTCCTTGTCGCGCAGGCCGATCCGGCCGATGTAGCGCAGCACGTCGTCGCCGTCTTCGTCGTTCGGTTCGAGTTCGAGCCTGCCGAACGCGAGGCGTTCGTCCACCTCGCGCAGCTGCACGATCCGGTCCTCGTAGATGCGCGCGAAGGTGTCCCGTTCGGAGCGTCCCTGGTGGTTGCCGCCCACATCCAGCAGCCTCACCGCGTCGAGTTGCAGCTCGGCCTCGCGTTTGAGCGCGTCAAGCCTCGCGTAGAGAGTTCCGACGTATTCCTGTTCGCGTTGCAGCTCGTGATCGACCACTCAAACACCCCTCAAATCCAGCGTTCAAGTTTAGTCGCTTCCCGGGAGGCAACCCGACCGTTCTGTCTCGACCCGGGCGGTGCGCGCTCCGCCCCCTTCCGAAATCCATGCATTCCTTTGCCAGGTGCGGCGTGTCGGCGCATGACACGCCGCCGCGGTCGAGGAATGCATGGATTTCGGAAGGGGGCGGGACGGTCAGGCGGGTGACGGGAGGGCGGCGAGCGCCCGGCGAGCGGCGCTGAGCTCGGCGAGAAGGTCTGACTCGTCGAGCTGCGCGCCGATCGATCCCCGACCGGAGATCACCCTCTGCCGGGTGAAGGCGAGCCGGGTGGCGGTGCGCACGAACTGGGCGTACTGCGGCTTCAGCCCGAAGCGCGACGCCCACGCGATCGCCTGCCGTCTGCCGGCGGCGGTGGAGAGCAGGCTGACCTCGGTGGGCGTGAACCAGCCGACGGCCGCGTACTCCGCCAGCCGCTCCCGGGTGAGATGCTGCTCGTGCCTCCTCAGCCGCACGACCCCGACGATCGCGAGCGTGAAGAGCGGAACCTGAACGAGGAAGTAGTAGCGGAACCAGTCAGTGGCCCAGTAGCCGGCGCTGTTCCAGAACGCGTGCAGCAGGATCGCCGGGATGAGACCGGCGATGAAGTAGCCGATGGCGCCGAGACCGCTGGTACGGCGGGCGGCGAGGCCGAGGGCCAGGCCGGTGCAGGCCGTGAACATCACGTGCGCGAACGGCGAGAGGATGGCGCGCAGCAGGAAGGTCTGCACGATGTCGCTGCCGAAGCCGCGGTCCTCGATGATCGCGAGGCCGAAGTACTGA
Source organism: Lacisediminihabitans sp. (assembly GCF_043726815.1). NCBI lineage: Bacteria > Bacillati > Actinomycetota > Actinomycetes > Micrococcales > Microbacteriaceae > Lacisediminihabitans > Lacisediminihabitans sp. The sequence continues at coordinate 29,682 of NZ_JAYSJZ010000087.1, read as the reverse complement.
AGGTTCTCGGTGAACGCGAAGCCGATGGCGATCGTCGCCCCGTAGACCACGCCGTCGACCGGTCCGTCGAAGGTGCGCCGCATCGCCCAGAAGACGAGCAGGATGCCCAGCCCCTTCGCGAACTCCTCCACCACCGGCGCCTGGAACACCGCGGCGAAGAACTCGGAGCCCGCCGACTTCTGGATGCCGGCCGCCGCCTCGTAGTACTGGGTGATTCCCGAGAACACCAGCGCGATCGCGATGGATGCGGCGGCCCCCCAGAGAAAGGCGAACAGCAGCGCGCCGCGCGGCTCCGGTTCCCAGCGATCGATCCAGCGGATGCCGAGCAGCACGATCACGAGCGGGATGCTCGCCAGCACGAGGGAGATGGCGAGCGTGCCGGGTCCCAGCACGCGCACGAGGTAGGCCGCGACCGCCACGACCAGCACGGAGAGCACCAGGAATCCCAGGATGGCCAGCACGATCGTTCCGGCGCCCCGGCGCACCGGCAGCGGAGCGGGCCCGGGCACGACGGCGACGGGGTCGTCGCTCGGCGTCACCCCCCGGCGACCGTAGGTCGGCTCAGACATCCCGACCCGGCCGGCGGTAGGCGGCGAGAGCGGGGTCGAGCGGCACGCGGCCCACGGTGGCGATGAGGTTGACGGCGATCATCTGGCCCGCGAAGGCGAGCACCGTGAGGCGGCGCTCGGGGCTGAAGGCGGCCTCGAGCCGGGCGTAGAACTCGTCGGGGATGCCGTGCGGGCTGCGCACGATGAGCCGCCCCCAGTCGATGAGCAACTGCTCGGTCTCCGTGACCTCCGGGTGGTCCGGGTCGTCCCCCGAGTCCACCAGCACCTTGCGGAACGCGAGCGAACACACCTCGCAGTCGTTCTCGTCCGAGATCGCGTAGGAGAAGAGAGACACTGCCCGTTCACCGATCCAGGGGGCGATCTCCTCCCGGAGGGCGTACCACTCGAGGTACGCCGCGAAGCTCGCCGGGTTCGCGAGAAGCGTCGACTCGAGCGCCGTGATGGGCGAGGCGTCGAACTCGAGTCGTCGTTCGACGGCGGAGCGCGCCCCAGGCGACAGTTCGTCGCCCGTGGTCATCGGCAGGAAGGTCATGCGACCAGCCTAGGGAGTCACCGCGCCCGGCGCGCAACGTTACGATTCCGGCGCGAAGACCTTGCCCGGGTTGAGGATGCCGCGCGGGTCGAACACGCGCTTGATCTGCCGCTGGAGGTCGAGTTGGGCCTCGCCGAGCTCGTCTCCCAGCCAGCGCCGCTTGAGGATGCCCACCCCGTGCTCTCCGGTGAGGGTGCCGCCGAGGCGCAGCGCGGTGACGAAGAGCTCGTCGGCCGCGGCCCAGATCCGATCCGGCACGCCGCCGCCCTCCTGCGCTTGGTAGACGAAGTTCGGATGCAGGTTGCCGTCCCCGGCGTGCGCGACGGTCGGAATCTCGATGCCGTAGCGGCCACCGATGTCCTCGATCGCGGCGAAGATCTGTGGCAGGGCCGAGCGCGGCACGGCGACATCCTCGATCAGCACGGTCCCCAGGGCCTCGAGCGCCGGATGGAAGGCGCGCCGGATGGCGAAGAGCCGTTCGCCCTCCTCGCGATCGGTCGTGATCTCGGCGTCCCCGCCGTGCGAACGGATGATCTCGATCGCCGCCCGCGCCTCGGCGGCGCTCGCCGCCCCATCCGTCTGCACGAGCAGCCAGGAGTCGCCCCGCGAGGCGAGGTCGAGCGAGAGATGAGCGTCGATCGCCCGCAGCGCCGCGGCATCGAGCAGCTCGAGGGCCGCCGGGCGCAGGCCGGCCGCGGTGATCGCGGCGGAGGCCGCCGCCGCGGCGGTGATGCTGGGGAAGAAGGCGCCGATGGTGGCGACCGGCCCGCTCGGCAGCGCCCGCAGATTCACGGTCGCCTCGACGATCACCCCGAGGGTGCCCTCCGATCCGATCATCAGCGCCGTGAGGTCGAGCCCGGTGACCCCCTTCACGCTGCGATGGCCGAGGCTGAGCAGCGTGCCGTCGGCGAGCACCACCTTGAGCCCGAGCACCGCCTCCCGCGTCACGCCGTACTTCGCGCAGAGCAGGCCGCCGGCGTTGGTGGCGATGTTGCCGCCGACGGTGGAGATCGCCTTGCTCGCCGGATCCGGGGCGAACCACAGTCCGTGGGTCGCGAGCACGTCGTTGAGGTCGGAGTTGATGATGCCCGGCTCGATCACCGCGAGTTCGTCGGCCACCGAGATCTCGAGGATGCGGTCCATCGCGAGCGTGGAGAGCACGATCTCGCCGGCGCTCGCGATCGCCCCGCCGGCGAGGCCGGTGCCGGCGCCCCGCGGGACCACCGGGATGCCGTGGTCGTTCGCGATCCGCAGGGTCGCCCGCACGTCCTCCACGCCGCGCGCGGTCACGAGCGCCAGCGGGAGGGACCGTGAGTCGTGGCCGGACTTGTCGGTGGTGAGCGCCGCCAGCTGCCCCCGGTCGGTGGTGAGGGCCGTGCCGACGGCGGAGCGCAGCGCCGCGAGGGCCTCCTCCGCGCTCATCGGCCGGCCTCGTCGATCGCGGCACGGAACGGGATGGAGGGCACGGCGCCGATCGTCTGCACGGACAGCGCGGCGGCCGCGGTGGCGAACCGTGCGGCGTCCTCGTAGTCCCGGCCGTCCGCGATCGCGGCGGCGAACGCCCCGCAGAAGGTGTCGCCAGCGCCGGTCGTGTCCACGGCGGTCACGCGCGGCGCCGGCACCCGCGCGAGTTCCGCGCCGCGGTCGTAGAGCACCGCGCCGGCCGAGCCGAGGGTGACCACCACGCGGTCGACGAGGGACGCGAGGGTCGCCGAGGCGACACCCAGCCGGTCGGATCCGCCGATCGCGCACGCCTCGTGTTCGTTCACGATCAGGTAATCGAGCCTGCCGATCAGCTCTCGCGGCAGCTCGCGGGCGGGAGCCGCATTGAGCATCACGGTCGTGCCGAGGGCGGCGGCCGCCTCGACGACCTCGGCGACCCGCTCGAGCGGAAGCTCCAGTTGCAGCAGCACGACGCTCGCCGCCCCGATCGCCTCCCGGTCGGCCGCGCCCACCGCCGAGAAGGAGCCGTTGGCCCCGGAGGCGACGATGATCGTGTTCTCGCCGAAGCCGTCCACCACGATGAAGGCCTGGCCGGTCGGATCGTCTGTGCGCCGCACGAGGCGATCGGCGATCGACTCCTCGCGAATCGTGTCGGCGAGCGCGTCGCCGTCCTCGTCTCGGCCGAGCGCGCCGATGAACGTCGCGGCGGCTCCGGCCCGGGCGGCGGCCACGGCCTGGTTGAGCCCCTTGCCCCCCGCGTATTTGGCCGCCGACGTCGCGAGCATCGTCTCGCCGGGCCGCGGGATGCGTTCGACCGTGAACACGATGTCCCGGTTCGCGCTGCCCACCACGGTCACTCCGGAGCGGGAATTCGTCGTTGAGTCGCGTGACATGGTCCCAGAGTAGCCTCGCCGCGGTGTCCGATTTCCGCTAGTCAATGTCGGGCGCAAGTGTGAGAGTAGAGGAATGACCTCCACTCCTCCGGCCGCCGTCCGGGCCAGGGACCCGCTGTTCGCCGAGCGCTACCGGGCTATGTCGTCCCGTGATTCGCGCTTCGACGGGCAGTTCATCACCGGGGTGCACACCACCGGCATCTATTGCCGGCCGAGCTGCCCGGCGATGACGCCGAAGCCCTCGAACGTCACCTTCTACCGCACCGCCGCGGCCGCCCACGAGGCCGGTCTTCGCGCCTGCAAGCGCTGCCTTCCGGATGCCGTGCCCGGGTCGCCGGAGTGGAACATCCGCGACGACGTGGCCTCCCGCGCGATGCGGCTCATCGCCGCCGGCACCGTCGAGCGGCACGGCGTGCCCGGCCTCGCCGCCCGCCTCGGCTACACGCCGCGGCACCTCGGCCGCGTGCTCGTGAGCGAACTGGGGGCCGGCCCGCTCGCCCTCGCCCGAGCCCACCGGGCCCAGACTGCCCGCACTCTCCTCGTGAGCACCGATCTCGCGGTGGCGGACGTCGCGTTCGCGGCCGGCTTCGCCAGCATCCGCCAGTTCAACGACACGATGCTCGCGGTGTACGAGTCGACGCCCACGGCGCTGCGGGCTCGAGGTCGCGGCGGGGCGGAGCGTCACCGCCGGGCCGCCGCCACGACGGAGCCCACGAGCATCACGCTGAGGCTGCCGGCCAGGGCCCCGTTCGACGGCGCCGGCCTGATGCGCTTCCTCGCCGATCACGCGGTCGCCGGCGTCGAGACCGCGGACGCCGATCGGTTCTCCCGGTCGGTGCGGCTGCCGCACGGCATCGCCGAGGTCGAGCTGAGCCTCGACGGTCCGACGACCGTGCTCTGCACCGCGCGACTCGAGAACATCGCCGACCTGTCCACGCTCGTCTCGCGGGTGCGTCGGCTGCTCGACCTCGACGCCGACTCCGAGGCGATCGACGCCTCGCTCGCGCGCGATCCGGCCCTGGCGCCCCTCGTGCTCGCTCGGCCCGGCCTGCGGCTGCCGGGCAGCCTCGATGCCGAGGAGGCCCTCTTCCGCACGATGATCGGGCAGCAGATCTCGGTCGCCGCCGCCCGTACCGTGCTCGCCAGGCTCGCCGGGGAGCTGTCGGATCGGCCGGGGCTCTTCCCCACCGCGGCGACGATCGCCGAGCACGGCAGCGCCGTGCTCCGTGGGCCGTCCTCCCGGGTGGCGAGCGTACTCGGCGTCGCCCGGGCGATCGCGGACGGGTCGCTCGCGCTCGACGTGGGGATGACCACCGAGGAGTTCACCGCGCGGCTCACCGCACTGCCCGGAGTCGGACCGTGGACGGCCGGCTACCTGGCCATGCGGGTGCTCGGCAGCCCGGACGTGCTCCTCACCACCGACCTCGTCATGCTCTCCAGCGCCGGCCGGCTCGGACTCCCCTCGACCTCCCGCGCCCTCGCCGCCCACGGCACGCGCTGGGCGCCGTGGCGCAGCTACGCCGGACTGCACCTGTGGGCGGCGCGCTAGCCTCCGGCGCCGGGCGACAGGCGACCGGCGTCAGTCGTGGTCGGTCTCGACCGGCCGCACCACGTTGATCACACCGGTGACGGGCACGAGCCCGCTCAACCGTCCGGGCGACAGCACGTGCGCCACCTCCTCCTTGGTCATCAGTCCGGCGGAGACCACGAGTTCCGCGATGGACGCGTTTGTCGTCAGCGCCGTGTGGGCCAGGGCCGCGGAGGCCGCGTAGCCGATGTACGGCGTGAGCGCGGTCACCACCCCCACCGACGACTCCACCTGCGCGGCGAGCCTCGAGGTGTTCGCCGTGATCCCGTCGATGCAGTTCACCCGCAGCGTGTAGTCCGCGTTGGTCATCCAGGCGATCGACTGCAGGATGCTGTGGGCGATCACCGGCTCGAAGGCGTTGAGCTGCAGCTGGCCGCCCTCCGCCGCCGCGGTCACCGTGGCGTCCGCCCCGATCACGCTGAACGCGACCTGGTTGACGACCTCGGGGATCACCGGGTTGACCTTGCCCGGCATGATCGAGGACCCGGCCTGGCGCGGCGGCAGGTTGATCTCGCCGAGTCCGGCCTGCGGCCCGCTCGACAGCAGGCGCAGGTCGTTGCAGATCTTGGACAGCTTGACGGCGGCGCGCTTGAGGGTGCCGCTCAGCGTCATGAAGATTCCGGCATCCGAGGTCGCCTCGATGAGGTCGGCCGCCGTCTCCATCTGCACGCCGGTGATCTCGCTCAGGTGGCGGCAGACCGCCTCGGCGTAGCGGGGGTCTGCGGTGATGCCGGTGCCGATCGCCGTGGCGCCCATGTTGATCTCGTTGAGCCACGGGATGGTCTCGCTCAGCCGGTCGAAGTCCTCGGCGAGGGTGTGGGCGAACCCGCTGAACTCCTGGCCCAGGGTCATCGGCACGGCATCCTGCATCTGGGTGCGCCCCACCTTGAGCACGTCGGCGAACTCGACCCCCTTGCGCGCGAAGGCCTCGGTGAGCTTGCGATGCTCGTCCAGCAGCCTCTTCACCCCGAACACCATCGCGAGCTTGATCGCGGTGGGGTACACGTCGTTGGTGCTCTGGCTGCGGTTGACGACGTCGATCGGGTGCAGGTGCTGGTAGTCCCCGAACTCGAAGCCCATGATCTCGAGGCCCCGGTTGGCGATCACCTCGTTCGTGTTCATGTTGGTGGAGGTGCCTGCGCCGCCCTGGATCACCCCGACCGCGAATTCGTCGTGCAGGTTGCCGGCCACGATCTCCTCGCAGACCCGCTCGATGAGGTCGGCCTTCGCGGCATCCAGCACCCCGAGCTCCTTGTTGGCGCGGGCGGCGGCCTGCTTAACCCGCACGAGGGCCTCGACCAGGTCCTTGTAGACGGCGATCGGCCGACGAGTGATCGGAAAGTTCTCGAGGGCGCGCGCGGTGTGGATGCCCCAGTAGGCGTCGGCCGGAATCTCCATCGATCCCAGCGAGTCGGTCTCGGTGCGGGTGCCCGAACTCACCGGCAGTGGCGCGGTGTGGGTCGAGGCGTAGTTGACGTGGGGAGCGTCGACCCGGGCGGCGTGCCGCACCCGGCTCTCGTTCTCCTTCAGGTCGTCGTTGACGGTGTCGTCGTTCACTGAGTTGTTGCTCACTTTTTGTAGGCTCCATTGCCGGTCAGATCGCTTGTGGCTGGGTGACGAGATCGAGTCTACTGGCGGCCCCGGCCGGCAGATTCCCGGCTATCGGTGCAGCGCGGGAATGATCAGGTACACGCCGTAGAGCACCAGCGCTCCGCAGGCCACGAAGGCGCCGATCCCGGTGGCGCGCAGCCACAGCGCGGGCGCCGAGACGAACCGGATGCCGACCGAGAAGAGCGCGACCACCCCGCACGCGGCGACGACGGACACCACGAGCACGATGAGAAAGTTGCCCCATTCGATGGTCACTGCGCCGCCCTTCCCGTGCGGTCCCTCTTGCGTTTCTTCGGCCGCACGAAGGCGGCCGGCTCCAGGTGCACGTTGTGGGCGTGCACCCGATTGCGTCGCGAGTAGACGAAGATCCAGACGATGACCCCCGCCGCCACCGCGGCGTCGACGAGGATGCCGACGATCCCGGCGAGCGCGATCCAGGAGGCGAGCGCCCCGACGAGGCCGGCCGCGGGGATGGTGATCACCCAGCCGACCGCGATGCGCCCGGCGGTGCGCCAGCGCACGGACGCGCCCTTGCGGCCGATGCCGGTTCCGATCACCGAGCCGGAGGCCACCTGCGTGGTGGAGAGGGCGAACCCGAGGTGGGTGGACGCGAGGATGGTCGCCGTCGTCGCCGCCTCGGCCGCGAATCCCTGGCCGGGCTCGATCTCGGTGAGCCCCTTGCCCAGGGTGCGGATGATGCGCCAGCCGCCCGTGTACGTGCCGATCGCGATCGCGAGAGCGCAGACCACGATCACCCAGAGCTCCGGGCCGGTACCCGCCTTCTGCGAGCCGGCGGCGATGAGGGTGAGGGTGATCACTCCCATGGTCTTCTGCGCGTCGTTCGTGCCGTGGGCGAGCGAGACGAGCGACGACGTGAACACCTGGCCGTAGCGGAACCGGCCCCGCTGCTTCTTCTTCGTCACGGCGTAGGCGATCTTGGTCGCCAGGTACGCCACGAGTCCGGCGGTGACCGGGGCGAGAATCGCCGGGAACACGACCTTCGACAGCAGCACGGACACGTCGATCGAGCCGAAGCCGGCTCCGACGATGGCGGCGCCGATCAGCCCGCCGAACAGGGCGTGGCTCGAGCTCGACGGGAGTCCGAGGAGCCAGGTGACGAGATTCCAGAGGATCGCGCCGATGAGGCCCGCGAAGATCATCACGGGCGTGATCTGCACGCCGTTCGACCCCTCGCGGATGAGGCCGCCCGAGATCGTCTGGGCGACGGCGGTGGAGAGGAAGGCCCCGACGAGGTTGAGCATCGCGGCGAGGGCCACGGCCATCCTCGGCTTGAGCGCGCCCGTCGCGATCGGCGTCGCCATCGCGTTGGCGGTGTCGTGGAACCCGTTCGTGAAGTCGAAGAAGAGAGCCAGTGCGATGACCAGCGCGACCATGACGGAGATGTCCACTGGCCAGAGTCTTACAGGAACCGGAACGGGAGGCAACCCGGAGGTTAACGCCCGCCCGCGGTGGGCCGGGCGTGGCCGCAAACCCCTTCCGCGTAGAGTCAAGCCATCATGGCAACCATCTCCGTGGTCATCCCGGTCTTCAACGACGCGCCCATGCTCCGGGTCTGCCTCGAGGCCCTCGCCGCGCAGTCGAGGCCGGCGGACGAGATCATCGTCGTGGACAACGACAGCACCGACGATACGGCGGAGGTCGGTGTCGCCGGGGGCGCGCGGGTCATCACCGAGAGGGTCAGCGGCATCTTTCCGGCGGCGGCGGCCGGCTACGACGCCGCGCGCGGCGAGATCATCGCCAGGCTCGACGCGGATTCGGTTCCCCCCGCGGACTGGCTGGAGCGGATCGAGGCCGCCCTCGCCGACAGCGACGGACTCGCCTGCATCACGGGGCCCGGCGACTTCTACGGGTCCAACCGGTTCGTGCACTGGGTGGCCCGCACGATCTACATCGGGGGCATGTTCGTGTTCGTGGGGGCCATGCTCGGCCACCCTCCCCTCTTCGGCTCGAACTTCGCGATGCCCTCCCGGGTCTGGCAGCGGGTTCGCGACCGGGTGAACCGGTCACTCCCCCGCATCCACGACGATCTCGATCTCAGCTACCACCTCGAGCCGGACATGAGCGTGATCTACGATCCCACCCTCAGGGTCGCCGTGTCCGCGCGGCCCTTCGACTCGTGGAGCTCCCTTGCTCGACGACTCTCCTGGGTCACCCCGACCCTGTCGAAGGACTTCGGCCAGCAGCGTCCCCTCCCGAGGCTCCGGGCGAGGCGGGCGTGGGCACGGCAGCACGCAGCCCAAGGTCGTCGGCGCTCCGGCTGAGCCCCGCTAGCCCGCCCGGGAGAAGAGCGCGAGCAGGTCGCGGTTGAGCTGATGGGGCGAGGTCTCGCACGGGCTGTGGCCGGCGCGGTAGACGGCGAGCTGGGCGCCGATCTCGCGCGCGAATCCGCTGTGCAGCCTCAGCGGCCAGAGGTCGTGCTCGCCCACGGCCACGAGCTTGGGGATGGCCGAGGCCGCGAGCGCGCCGCGGAGATCCGGCGTGCGCTTCATGAGGGTGATGATGTCGCGCACCGAGTCGAACCGGGTGGACGCGAACCGGATGTTGACGAACCGCAGGCGGCCGGGGCTCACCTTCACGAAGTTGCGTTTGATGCCCCAGATCATCAGCGAGGCCCCCACCCGCCCGGGAGCGAGCCAGCTGAACCGGCCGATCCGGCTGACGCCGCGGAAGGCCTGCCCCGGCTGCGGAGGAGCACTCAGGAAGGTGAGGCTCGCGAAGAGCTCTGGCCGCCTGACGTAGGCCAGCTGCGCGACGCTGGCCGCAAAGGAGTAGCCGAGAACGTGAGCCGGCGCCTGGCCGGCCTCGAGAACGGCGATGAGGTCGCCCACGAACAGGTCGTAGTCGTAGCGCGGTCGGGGCGGGCGCAGGTTGTGCGGCCCGGCTGCCGCCGACTCGTACTGGCCGGCCAGGTCGAAGGTCTGCACGTGGTACCCCGCGGCGGCGAGCCCGGGCAGCATGAGCGTGAAGTCCTCCTTCGACCCCGTCACGCCAGGGACCAGTAGCACCCTGGTGTTGCCCGGGTCGCCCATCGTCAGCATGCTCAGCTCGCCGCTCGGCGCACGGAAGACCGTGGCGGCCGCGCCGGGAGGCGGAACCGTCCAGTCGATGTCGGGCAGGGCGGCGTCGAGCCGCGCGGCGTCGTCGATCGCCGACGAACCGAAGCCCTCGGGGTCCGCTCCGGAGTTCGAGCCTTCTCCGCTAGTCACTCGCCCAATGTAACCCCACGGCGGCGCATCGGGGCCGAGCTCCGCGGTCGCTTCACGACGGCTAGCGCGCGGCGACCGTCGCCGGGCTCGCGACGCGGGCCACAAAGTCCTGGAGCCTGCGGTAGACCTCCTGGGACTCCGGGAAGCGCGCGTCCTGCTGCCAGGTGTGCTCGGTGTTGCGACTGGCCCGCTCGAAGATCACCGTGTCGACCGGCACGGCGTGCTTGCGAAGCCGGGCGACGTAGTTGAGATTCGCCCGGTAGAAGTAGTCGCGCTCGGACGTCGTGACGAAGACGGGCGGATGATCGGCCCCAACCCACTCGATCGGCGACAGGTAGCGCGCGGCGGACTTGAGGGCCGAGCCGCGGCCGCCGTGCGGGAGGAGCATGCGGATGAAGCCGAGGCTGAGGATGAAGCCGCGCTCGAAGATCACGGAGAAGTCGACGGCGCTGCAGTGCTGCACGAGGCCGCGCAGGCTGGAGCGGTCGAGGGAGGGCTCGAGGGAGTAGTGGCCGGAGAGGCGGTGGTCCACCACAAGCGACGAATACAGTGCGGCGATCTGGCCGCCCGCCGAGTCGCCACCGAGAACGACCCGCGTGGGGTCGCCGCCGTACTGGCCGATGTTGGCCGTGACCCAGGCGAGCGCCGCATCGGCGTCTTCGAGCATGTGCGACATGCGGAACGACGTCGCCATGCGGTAGTTCACGTTGACCACGACCATGCCGGCCATCGCCTGGCTCGCGCAGTACTTGGTGAGCGCCGACTTGTCGCCGGATGTCCACCCGCCGCCGTGGAAGTAGACGTACACCGGCAACGGGCCGTGAGACTCCTTCGGCGAGATCACGTCGAGGCGGTGTTCGCGGATGCCGTCGCCGACGAAGTCGACGTCCGACACGTAGTCGACCGTCGTGATGGGGTCGAGGTTCAGCCGCACCCGCTCGCTCGGGCCGAGTCGAGCCATCAGGCTGCGCCAGACCCAGACGGGTACCCGCCTCAGAATCGATCGAGCGGCTCCGCCGGACGCGACACTCGACTCTTTCTGATCTCCCATGCTTCCGACGGTACCGGCCGCTCCCGAGATAGCGCTGGGAGCATGCTGGGCACTGGCCCAGCGGGGCCGATTTGGCCCGAAATCCCCGGAACTGCGGCCCCGAATTGGGGGCACCTCCCCGACCGTAGTCCCTCCCACGGGCGCTCGCGGCCCGGTAGATTAGCCATACCCGAATATGTAGCACCCCAAGGGAATGCCTTTTTTAGGCCATTCCCAGTAATCTGGCCGTCTATGGCCGACTGCGGAGGGCAGTATGTTCGAGGATGACGTGACGGTACCGGCAGGCTGGTATCCAGACCCCATGGGTCTGCCCCAGCTGCGCTGGTGGAACAATCACGCCTGGACCGAACTCACCACCGAGGCGCGCCCGCCGCTCGTCATGCAGCAGCCGACACGGCTCGCCTATGCGGACGATGAGCTTCCCACGCGTCGCCAGCAGCGCGAACAGCGCGAGCGCGACGAGCAGTACGCCCATCTCGCCACCGACGCGGACGACGCGCGCGACGCCGTCGCCGCCCAGGCCCCGCTCACCGTCACCCTGAAGGAACTCGAGCCGCCGGCACCGCTGGCCGTCGAATCGGACCAGACCGAGGCGGCCGCGCCCGAACCCGGCCCGGTGGCCGCGGATGCCCCCGCGGCGTCCCCTCCCACACTCGAGACCGATACCGTCAATGAGCGCCTCGACGACATCGACACCCGATTCGCCCCGCGTGCCGCCGCGAGCGCCGTCTCGTCACCGAGCACCCAGTCCACGCAGAGCAGCACCCAATCGGCGCGCCAGGTCTTCGACCCCGACCCGGTCGACGAGGCACCCCGGCGCCCCCGCGAGGCGGAGCCGGTCGCTGCCGTCGCTGCCGTCGCCGCGGTCGACAAGCTGCCGATCTACACCGCTCCGGTCTGGATCATCGCGCTCGTTCCTGTGCTGCAACTCGTGGTCAGCCTGCTCCTGCTGCTCGGCTTCGGGTCGTCGATCGGGATCGGGGTAACCGCCACGATCTGGGGCGGTCCCTACCTGCTCATCCTGATCCTCGCGATCATCGACTACCTGCTGCTCAAGCGCGCGGGCTACGAGCGACCGGCCAGCTGGGCGTGGGCGCTCCTCACCGCTCCCGTCTACCTCATCGCACGTTCGATGAGCGTGAGCAGGGTTGCCGGCTTCGGCCTCGCCCCGCTGCTCGTCTGGGCCGGCCTCGGTCTTCTCCAGGTCGGGTCGGTGCTGGTCGTGCCAGGGCTGCTCATCTCCGCCCTTCCCGCGGCCTTCAGCATGGAGGCGCAGCAGCAGATCGCGGCAGACGCGTCGATCATCGGCGCCGATCTCACCGTGACCTGCCCACCGACTCCCCCGGTGCTGGTCGGACAGACCTTCAGCTGCTCGGCGACGAGCACGAAGGGGGACCCGTACGATGTCACCGTGAGCCTCCAGCGGGTCAACGGCTGGATCGACTGGAAGGTCGACGACTGGGGCATCTACACCCTCTCGCGCTAGTAGTTCGGACCGCGCACGGCGACGACCCGGTCGGATACGCGACGTAGGGTTGACCAGTGACCGACGTCGAAAGAGCCAACGACCAGAGCGGCGGCGTCCTCAGCGCGGCAGAGCGCAAGCGGCTGAGCCGGCGACCGAGTGACCGTGCCATCACCACGACCCTCGCGCTCACCGGCCTGATCGCGGCCTTCATGCAGACGCTCGTCACACCGATCATCCCGCAGCTGCCCACCCTGCTCGACACCACAGCGGCCGACTCGACGTGGGTGCTCACCTCCACGCTGCTCGCGGCGGCGATCTCCACGCCGATCAGCGGTCGGCTCGGCGACATGTACGGCAAGCGGCGAATCGTGCTCGTGCTGCTCATCGTGATGGCCGGCGGCTCGATCATCAGCGCCCTGTCCAACACCCTCATTCCGATGATCGTCGGCCGAGTGCTCCAGGGCGTGGGGCTGGGCGTGATCTCGCTCGGGATCAGCATCCTGCGCGACGTGATCCACCCCAAGAACCTCGGCGGGGCCGTCGCACTCGTCAGCGCCACCCTGGGCGTCGGCGGCGCGGTGGGCCTGCCCGTCGCCGCGGTGATCGCCCAGAACTTCGACTACCACTACCTGTTCTGGCTGGCGCTCCTGCTCGCCGTCGTCGCCATCGTGCTCGTCGCCACGATCGTGCCGGTCAGCACGCTCCGCACGGGTGGCCGGTTCGACTTTGTGGGGGCCGTCGGCTTCGCGGTGGGCCTCGTGGGCATCCTGCTCGCCGTCTCGAAGGGCAACGAGTGGGGCTGGACGAACCCGGTCACGCTGTCCCTGCTCATCGGAGGCGTCGCCGTGCTCCTGATCTGGGGTGTGGTGGAGCTGCGGACGACCGACCCCCTCATCGACTTGCGCGTCGCGGCCCGGCGGCCGGTGCTGCTCACCAACCTCGCCTCCATTTCGGTCGGCTTCGCCTTCTTCATCACCACTGCGGCACTCCCGGTGCTGCTCGAGGCGCCAACCACCACGGGTGTCGGACTCGGCCAGTCGCTGCTCGTGTCGAGCCTCTGCCTCATGCCCCTCGGCCTCATCATGTTCTTCCTCTCGCCGGTGGCCGCCCGGCTGTCTAACGCCCGGGGTCCCCGCACGAGCCTGATCCTCGGCGGCGCCATCATCACGGCGGCCTTCGCCCTGGCGGTCTGGCTGCACGGGGCGATCTGGCACGTGATCCTCATCTCGGCGATCGTCGGCGTCGGGGTCGGATTCGCCTACGCGGCGATGCCGACCCTCATCATGCGGGCGGTTCCGCCGAACGAGACCGCCGCGGCGAACGGGCTCAACTCGGTGATGCGCACCCTCGGCTCGACGGTGGCGGCCACCCTCGTGGGGGTGATCCTGTCGTCCAACCTCGTGCTCTCCGGCGGCATCGGAATCCCCACGACCCAGGCGTTCCAGCTCGTGTTCGCGATGGGCGCCGGTGTCGCCCTCGTCGGCGTGATCATCGGAGCCTTCATCCCCACCCGCGGCACCGGCTTTCCCGGCACCGCGAGCATCCCCGTACAGCGCCAGCAGTGACCGCGATGCCCGGGGACGGCCGCGGCGGTCGGTGGTCGGGAACCGACAGAATGGTGTGATGCCCAACTCCGTTCTCCTGATGCTCAACCAGCCGTCCGCGCACGAGCCGCCTCATCTCGCCGGCGCCCCGACCTTCGCGCTCGTCGACCCGGCGCTGCCCCAGGTGAGCGTGCTCGACCTGGGCGTGACGCGCGGCGACGGCGTGTTCGAGACGATCGGCGTCGGCCACGGCCACCCGCAGGCGCTCGAGCACCACCTGCGGCGTTTCGCCAGGTCGGCGGCCCTTCTCGACCTCCCGGCGCCGGACTCCGATGCCTGGCGCACGGCGATCCTCGCCGCCATCGCCGAGCTGGGCCCCCTGCCCGAGAGTTCGGTGAAGACCGTGATGACCCGCGGCGTGGAGGGCGACGGCAGGCCCACCGGCTGGGTGCACGCGAGCCCCGGCGCGGACTACAACTCGGCGCGCGTCGACGGCCTCCGCGTGGTCCTGCTCGATCGCGGCTACCGACACGACATCGAACAGACCTCGCCCTGGCTCCTCGCCGGCGCCAAGACGCTCAGCTACGCGATCAACCGCTCGGTGCTGCGCGAGGCCGCGAGGCGCTCGGCGGATGACGTGATCTTCGTCTCGAGCGACGGTTTGCTGCTCGAGGGGCCAACCTCGACCGTCGTCTACCGGTCGGGCGATCGCCTGCTCAGCCCGGGCACCGGACTCGGAATCCTCGAGGGCACGACCCAGTCGAGCATCTTCCGGTGGGCGGAATCGCTCGGGCTCGGCACCGGCTTCGAGCGCGCCACCCCCGAGACTCTGCGGCGGGCGGACGCCGCGTGGCTCGTCTCGAGCGTGCGGCTCGCGGCGCCGGTACGGCAACTCGACGGCACGCCGTTCCCCGTCGACCACGAACTCAGCGCGAGCATGAACGCCCACCTTCTCGGGCTGCGGGAGTGAGTCAGATCGCGGCGTAGACCAAGGTCAGGAGCGCCTCGGCGTACGCGTCATCCGCCTCCTCCGCCTCGACAATCGTCGCCTCGCCCCCCACGCTCAGCTCGACGCGGTAGCCGGAGTCTGTGCGCACGAGCGACCGGAAGGTGCCGCCGAGCAGCGCCCGCAACTGGTGTTCCTGCGGCAGCCAGAGCGCGTCCTCGAGGGCGACCGAGTCGAGCGCCCACTCGGTGGTGCCATTGAATCCAAGGATCGTGCCGGTCTCGAACTCGTGGGACTCGATGGTCATGTCGCTCACCACGAAGACGTCGCTCTCGAAGCCCTCGCGGGTGATGACGAAGGTGTCTCCGGATGCCGGGCGCCAGCGCACGCCGGCCAGTCGAAGATCATTGGCGAGAGTTCGAGAAACCATCACACCACTATCGTGTCTGCGACTGGTTGTCAGCTGGACCGGAACGCACACGGGTCGGAGCCAAAAACTTGGGGGCGGTGATTTCTTTTCTGCGACTGTCTCCCGCTGGAATACCCCCATATTCAGCATGCGACATTCGCGAAATCACCGCCACCCAGGTGTCCCCCGGTGTTGCGTAGTTAGAGAATATGCGCGCCGGGCCGCCCGTGTATGCCCCCAGTGAGGGGCGCCCTCGAAAGGGGGTTGGCAGAAAGGGGGACACGCCGTGTACTGGTGCCGCCGGGCTCGGAGTGCCGGGCCGGCAAATCCCTGCAACGGCACGAGGGCTCTGCGACGGCTTGCACTGCGACGGCAACAGCACTGCGGTGACAACAGCACTGCGGCGACAAAGCGAAAGGCCTCGGGGCCAATGCAGCACCGCTGCTGAAGCAGCACTGTGCTGAAGCAGCACTGCCGCAGTGTGGCTTACCGAAGCCTTTCGTTAGTGAGACTGTTTAGATCTGCTCCGTGGGAGTTAAGGTGGACCCGCCTCGTCGTCGGCGCAACCCGTCAACTTTCACTAGAGAGTTGAGACTCGAGGGCCGCCGGCCGAACCTGAGTGTGCGGTGATGATTTCCCGGACACCCGGGCGCAAGGGGTGTCCCCCACGGTGCTTGCTGCGTATGGTGACAAAAGGCGGATCGACCGCTTGCCCATGGAGGTGCACGTGAACGGGATCCCCGACTACCTTGAGGCGTGGATCGTTACCCAGCGCTGGTACGCCGGCAAGGGGCGAGCACCGCAATTCGAGGACATCGGCGGATTCGAGCTCGATGACGTGTCGGGGGGTTCGCCCGGGGAGGTCTCGGTTCGCGTCCACCTGATCCTCGACCACGCCGCCAATCCGGTGCTCTACCAGGTTCCGCTCACGGAGCGCCGAACGCCCCTCCCCGGCGGCGAGCGTGGCCTCGTCGCCACCCGTGTCGACGAGTCGGGGTCCACCCACGTCTACGACGGACCATTCGACCCGGCCTACGCCACCGCCCTGCTCAGGCTGGTGCTCGACGAACGCGAGGTGCAGGATCCCCGCACCTCGGGCCGCCTCGCCGCCCGCGGCCATCGCTATCCGTACGGGGACGGCCTCGAGGTCGTGTCGTCCCGAGTGCTCGGCGGCGAACAGTCGAACACCTCGATCGTCTACGAGACCGCCCTGCGCGGCGACGGCCCGGGCTCCCCCGTCATCTGCAAGCTCTTCCGGGCGCTGCACGACGGCGACAATCCGGATGTCGTGCTCACCGAGGCCCTCGGCACCGCCGGTTCGACGGTCGCGCCGCGCGTGATCGGCCACCTCACCGGCCAGTGGCGGGACAGCGGGAAACCCCACGGCCTCGCGACCGGCCACCTCGCCTTCGCCGAGGAGTTCCTGCCCGGAGTGGAGGATGCCTGGCGGGTGACCCTGAGGGCCGCCGACGTCGGCGAGGACTTCACCGGCCCCTCGAGGGCGCTCGGCGAGACGACCGCGGAGATGCACCGCACCCTCGCCACGGCCCTGCCGTCGCGAGCCACCACCCCGGCCGACATCGTGCAGGTCGTCTCGAACATGCGCGAGCGGTTCGAGATGGCGGCGGCCCAGGTTCCGAGCCTCGCCGTCTACCGTGAGGCGCTGCGAGAGGTCTACGTGCGCGCGGCGTCGAGCCCGTGGCCGCCGCTGCAGCGCATCCACGGCGACTTCCACCTCGGCCAGGTGCTCGCGGTTCCCGGACGCGGCTGGGTCGTGCTCGACTTCGAGGGCGAACCGCTGCGACCGATGACCGAGCGATCGCTGCCGGACATCCCGCTTCGCGATGTCGCCGGCATGCTGCGCTCCTTCGACTACGTCGCCGGCTCGATCGCCCTCAGCCAGCCTGGGCGGTCGGTGACGGACTGGGCGCTCGCCTGCCGTCGCGCCTTCCTCGACGGCTACATCGAGCGCTCGGGCCGCGACCTGCGCGCCCACCGCGCCGTGCTCGACGCGTTCGAGATCGACAAGGCGCTCTACGAGGCGGTCTACGAGGCGCGCAACCGGCCGGCCTGGCTGTCGATCCCCCGCGACGCGATCACGAGGCTCGTCGAACGCGCCACGCAGTCCTGACCGCCGCGCCCGGGGGTCAGGCGGCCGACTCCCCGATGGCCCGCTCGAGCAGGTGCACGAGTGCGTCGAGCTGAACGCTGGACTCCGCGGCGATCTCCGAGTCGTCCCCGTCGAGGGCCCGGGCCGCGAGGCCGGCCTTGCTGTCGATGAGTTCGGCGATCTTCGCGTCGATGGTCTGCGACGCGATGATGCGCCACGCGGTCACGGGCTCCTCCTGGCCGATGCGGTGCACCCGGTCGATCGCCTGGGTCTGCTCGGCGCTGGTCCAGCTCAGCTCGGCGAGCACGACGTTCGACGCCGCCTGCAGGTTGAGCCCGACGCCGGCCGCGGTGAGCGAGGCCACCACGACGGAGACCGCCGGGTCGTTGTTGAACGCGTCGACCTGCGCCTGCCGGAAGGCGGCCGTCTGGTCGCCCCGGATCGAGACCGTCTTGAGACCGCGCTTGGCGAGCGTCTCCTCCGCGGCATCCATCACGTCGATGTGCTTGGCGAAGAAGACGACCTTGCCCACCGAGCGGGCGAGCTGCGCCGTGTAGTCCGCGGCGAGCACCGCCTTGGCCTGGCCGATCTTGCGGACCATGGTGAAGACGTTCTCTCCCGTCTTCGCCGCCTTCGACTCCTCGAGCTCGGCCTTCGCGACCATGCGCACGAGCTCGGGGTGAGCGGTGTCCGAGGTCTCGGAACGGGCCTTGAGCAGCGCGGTGTAGCGCGCGAGCAGCCGGATGCCGAGCTCGTGCTCCGCCTGCCGGATCGAGCGGCCGAGGTCGTCGTCGAGCTCCACCGGGAGGTCGGCGATGCGCTTGGCCGGCAGGTCGGCAGCCACGTCGATCTTCTTGCGGCGCACGATCCCCATGTCGATCACCGTCTGGCGGGCCTCGGCGAAGAACCCGAAGTCGGCCGGGGTGAGCCCGTTGTCTTCGAGGTGTTCCATGAGCTCGGCCGTCGGCTTCTCGCCGTCGATCCAGCCGAGGAACTGCCAGATCGCGCGGAAGTCCTCGATCGTGTTGATGAGCGGCGTTCCGGTGAGGGCGATCATCAGGGCGCGAGGCGAACGGCTCCGGATGCTCTTGGCCAGCGCCAGCACGTGCTTGGAGCGCTGCGAGTCGCGGTTCTTGATGAAGTGCGCCTCGTCGACGACCATCCCCTTGAACCCGAGGGTGCCGAGCCAGCCGATGTGACGGTCGAGCACGTCGTAGTTGACGATCACGACATCCGCGAACGCGTCGAGGTTCTCCCCCGAGCCGTGGATGACCGTGGCCGAACGCTTCGGCGTCCAGAGCTCGACCTCCCGCGCCCAGTTCATCTTGACCACGTTCGGCACCACGACGAGGAGCGGGTACGAGTTGGTGACCTGCGCGGCGAGCAGCGCCTGCGCGGTCTTGCCCAGTCCCGGCTCGTCGGCGAGGAGGTAGGCGCGGTGGCCCACCCTCGCGCTGGCGACGAATTCGGCCTGGTGGTGGAAGAGTTCGAGGCCGTCCGGCACCCTGCGGTCGGCGGCCGTCGGCTCCGGAAGTTCCATGCTCGCGACGTTGCCGCCGGATCCGTACTCGAAGGCACGGAAGAGCGGCTCGAGGAGTTCCCAGTTGGCGAGTCGGCGGGCGACCGGTGCCGACTTGACCGGCTGGCTGAAGTCCGGGGCGAGGAACGGGTTGGAGAGCTGCCGGGCGATCACGGACTGGGGCACGACGGCGCGTTCGGCGGCCGCCGCCACGGGCTCCGGCTCGCGCACGATGAGCAGCTCGTCCGGGGACAGCTCGACGCCCGCGGCGATCAGCATGTCCCGCCTGAGGGTGCGCGCGGCATCCGTCACGGCCGTCTCTTCGGCGAGAAGCTGGATGAGAGAGGTGTCGCGGGCGGCGGTCTTGGCGAGGATTGTGGCCACGCCGTCGAGGCGCTTGAGGGTCTCGGTGCGTTCGGCGTCGGTGAGTTCCTTGTCGGTCTTCGCCCTCGCACGCTCCTCGCGCATGAGCAGCGCGATCACCTGGAACTTGGTGCGGTTGGTCGGCCCGACCTTGCCACGTTCGGTGGCGCCCTCGACCTCGCGCACGGCGCGGGCGAGCACCGGGATCACCCCGGCGTCATCCGCCCCCCTCGAACGGCGCGACGATGCGCGCTGTGTCGTCTGGCGTTGGGCCGGCTTTCGCGTGGAGGCTTGCTTTCTCCCCGTCGACTTGCCTTGCCCCGACTGACCCTGGCCGGACCGAGCCATGCTTCTCCCGCATCTATGGGCACCATGGCTGACGAAGGCCTGGTCCCTCCCGATGAGGGACCTGCTGCCGAGTTGCCAGGCGCCGAATCCTGACTCGACTACACCGGGCTCGAGCAGATCGGTACCGAGAGTGACTCGGGTGCCGAGGTCGAGACGATGATGGGTTTCGTCGAGTGCTCAGGCCAGTTTAGGCCCGAAATCGCGATTCGCGCACGCGCGGCACCCCGCGTATTGGGGTGCGGATCGCCGTACACCGTTCACCCACTGGCCAGTTTGGAGTGGTGTGATTGCTACATGACCGGTTATACGGCCCAGTTTCCTAGGCCCGATCACTTCATAGTCCACATGAGCGACACGCATTTCGTCGCCGGGGACGGCCCACTGTACGGCGCGGTCGACAGCGAATCCCACCTTCGCTCCCTCTTCGCAGATCTCGAGGCATCCGGTTCCCGCCCGGAGGCGATCGTCTTCACCGGCGACCTGGCCGACAAGGGCGACCCGGAGGCCTACGCCAAGCTGCGGGCGATCGTGGAGCCGGCGGCGGCACGGCTCGGCTCGCGGGTCGTCTGGGTGATGGGAAACCACGACGACCGCGGCCACTTCCGCAGCGGGCTGCTCGGGCAGTTTCCCACCACGACCCCGGTCGACCGGGTGCACGACATCAACGGACTTCGCATCATCGCCCTGGACACCACGGTTCCCGGCCATCACCACGGGCTCGTGTCCGACTCGCAGCTCGACTGGCTCGCCGAGGAACTCGCCTCGCCCTCCCCGCACGGCACCATCCTGGCGATGCACCACCCTCCGGTGCCCAGCGTGCTCGACCTCGCCGTGCTCGTGGAGCTCCGCGAGCAGGACGGCCTCGCCGAGGTGGTGCGCGGTTCGGATGTGCGGAGCATCATCGCCGGCCACCTGCACTATTCCACGACGTCCACCTTCGCCGGCGTCCCCGTCTCGGTCGCCTCGGCGACCTGCTACACCCAGGACCTCAACGTGCCGGTGGGCGGAACGCGCAGCCAGGACGGCGCCCAGTCCTTCAACCTCGTGCACGTGTACGAGAACACGGTTCTGCACTCCGTCGTGCCGATCGGGCAGTACGCTCCGGTGTCGTTCGTGAGCGCGGCGGAGACGGCGCAGATCCTCGCCGACGAGAACGTCACCATCCCGCCCCGGGTCAACGGCCCGGTGCCCCCGGACGAGGAATTGCATCCGCCGACGCGCGAGCTCGCGACCGTCTAGCCTTCCGCCGTCTGCGGCCGGGGCTGCCTGGCGCCTCCCGCTGCCGTCCGGCGCCTGGCGCTGCCTACCGCCGCGCGGCCTGCCGCCTCGCGGCGGTAGCTATCGCATCGCGGCGGGAGAACTCCACGCCCGCCCCACCTCGCGGCGGGGAAACTACGTCGCGGCGGGAGGCACTACTCCCTCCGCGAGCACATTTCCCCGCCACGGACTGCCACGACTCCCGCCGCGAGGGGAATGAACGTGCCCGGTAGACGTAGACCCAGAGGGCGGGGCTAACCCCGGCCAGAAGCCCTAGACGTTTGCGGCGTCCGCGGAGAGGTCGGGGCTGGAGGTCTCTTCCGAGGCAACCGGGCGCTCCCACGGGGCGACGATCGGGTAGTACGCATCCAGGAACTCGCGGATGGCATCCGCCCGCTCCTCCACCGTGAGCTCCGGGAAGCTGCCGTCGTTGAGGCAGAACAGGTCGATGTCACGCCGCCTGAGCAGCCGCTTCATGTCGGAGAGTCCCGAGCGCATGGTCGTGTCGACGTAGCGCACCCTCGCCTGCGTCTGGAGCACTGCGCGGCCCGTCATGAGGGCGTAGTAGTGGTACAGGGAATTGGTGACCGACACGTCGGTGGCCGATCGGAAGGTGCTCGCGGCGGTGCGCGCGAACTCCGCCGGGAACTCCAGCTCCAGCTCCCGCATCACCGACTTGCGCAGCGGTGCCGCCGTGTGCTCGAGGTGCCGGGTGATGGTCTTGCCGAAGCGGTCCTTGAGCGCCGCGCGATTCACGCGAGCCGCGTTCTCGAACCCGCTCCGCTCGAGGTTGCTCGACCCGAGCCCGATCCGCGTCGTCGCCTCGATGAACTTGGTGACCCCGCCGGGCGAGAAGAACATGTCCGGCGTGACGGCGCGACCGAAGAACATGTCGTCGTTGGAGTAGAGGAAGTGCTCGCTGAGACCCGGGATGTTGTGGAGCTGGCTCTCGACGGCATGGGAATTGTGGGTCGGCAGCACCGACGTGTCCGCGAAGAACTCCTCGCTCGGCACGATGGTGACCCTCGGATGTTCGGCGAGCCACTCGGGGCGCGGCGAGTCGGTGACGATGTAGACGTTTCGGATCCACGGGGCGAACAGGTTCACCGAACGCAGGGCGTACTTCAGCTCGTCGAGCTGGCGGAAGCGGGCGTGCGAGTCGTCGCCCTCGCCCACCACGTAGCTCTTCATGCGCCTGGCGCGGGCGCGCTGCCACTCGATCGCCGCTCCATCCACCCAGGAGAAGACGATGTCGATGTCGAAGGTGATGTCGCTCGCCTGCGGCTCGAACATGCCGGCCAGGGTCGGCCAGCTCCGGCCGTAGAGCTCGACTGTGGCGGGGACCGCCTCGGTGCGCGGGAGCACGGTGCGCATGAGCGCGTTCTCGGCCGGCGCGGTGATCGTGTCGCTCCCCGTGCGCCAGAGCTCGAGTCGCACGCCGGTGCGTGCGCCGTAGCGAAGACCGCCGCTCTCGGTGACTCGCGGGCGGAAGAGGGTGAACGCGCGCTGCGTGGAGTCCATGGACAGCCGGCCGTCGGCCAGCAGCACCGGAACCCCCTTGGCCCCGTCGGCGGGCTTCGAGTAGAACGGTTCGTCCGCGCAGGCCTCGGCGAGTGCCGCCCTCAGCCGCTTGCGGTCGCGCCATTCCACGGCGATCAGGGGACGGTCGTCGTTGCCGCGCACGAGGAGGAAGTCGATCGATGCCGCCCCGAGCACGGAGCGGATGAAGAGCAGGTCCTCGACCATCGCCTCACGCGGAGTGAGGTGCGAGTTGCGGATCGCGAGTCGACCCTTCGAGAGCACGAGGTCCGCACGGTTCGGAACCGGGGACAGGCTTGCGGTGGGGAGAAGAGCGCCTGGTGGCTGGATGTCGTTCACGGTATGGCCCAATCGTTCGAGCCCGAATCGCTCGACGATCGAATCGGCGCGAGACATTAGCTAGGACCATTTTAGCTCCTCCCGCCGGGGACACCCGACGAGCGCAAATCCGTCCCCCGGACACGCCCGCGGTCAGTTGCCGGGGTAGCCCCGACCGTTGGAGCCCTGCTGGCCGTCTCGGGGTCCCATGAAGCCGTGGTCGGGCCGGTCGCCGCGCTGTCCGTCGCCGGGGGCGCGGTCGGCCTGCCGCATCGACGGGCCATCGTGGTGGGTGACCGATCCGACGAGCACGCCGCCGCCGAAGGTCGCACCGAGAATGACCACGGCGCCCACGATCGCACCGGCGATCACGAGTCCTCGACGCGGTCGCGACGCCGGGGCCGGCGAGCTGGCGGCATAGCCGGGGTGAGTCGCGGTCGGCGCAGGCGCGGCAGGCGCGGCAGGCGCGGCGCTTGTCTCGGCCGTGACAGCGGCATCCTCGGTGCCGGACGAGGCGGTTGTCTCGTTGTCGGGGGTGTTGTCCTGGGTGGGTTCGCTGGGCATCGGTGCTCCTTCGGGAAGCCTGTTCGGGAAGCCTGGGCGGCCTCGCAGGCACAACGATGCTCCCCGGCGCTATGGGCGCCGCAAGCGCAGCCCGTCCACCAGCCGGGAAAAGCCTATGAATTCGCCGGGTCGGCCGGCGGCCCGCTCAGCGCCGCCGATTGCGGTCTTCCGGGTTCTTCACCTTCACGAGCAGCCCGACCGCCACGAAGATGAGCGCCCCCACGAACTGGGAGGCGACCCAGAGCTGGCCGTGGAACTCGAACGGCACGACGGGGTTCCAGACCACGGCGATGGCCGCGAGCCCCGCGATCCACCACCACTGCGCCGCCTGGTAGGCGAACACGCAGAGGATCAGGGCGAGGATGCTCACCCCGAACCTGACGAACAGGTAGCCGCCGGCGTTGTCGAGCAGCGCGAGCCCCGCAAGCAGCACGATCGCACCGAGAATGCCGGGCGCGAGCGCCGGTCGACGGAACTCGGGGGTCGGGTAGGAAGTCATGCCTCTATTCTGGGGCCCCGGCCTGCGGCCGACGGCGCACCTCGTGCAGGAGGATGGGGGGATGCCGGATGCCCTCGCCGCCCTGCGCGCCCTCGTGCGGATTCCCACGGTCTCCCGCCAGGATCCGGCCGACACCGACTGGGCGCCGTTCCGCGACCTCGTCACGCTGCTGCCCTCGCTGTACCCCGCCACCCACCGCGAACTCGGCCTCGAGATCGTGGCGGAGCACTCCCTGCTCTACCACTGGAAGGGCAGCACAGACGGCCCGCCGACGGTGCTCATGGCCCACTACGACGTGGTGCCGGCGACCGACGAGGGCTGGGAGCATCCGCCGTTCTCCGCGGAGGTCACCGGCGAGGGCGACGAGCGCGTCGTCTGGGGGCGCGGCACCCTCGACGACAAGGGGGCCCTCGTCGCCGTGCTCGAGGGGGTCGAGGCGAGCGTGCTGGCCGGCCGCACTCCCCGGTGCGACGTGTACCTGAGCTTCGGCCACGACGAGGAGACGGAGGGCTCCGGCGCGCGCGCCATCGTCGACCTGCTCCAGTCGCGCGGCATCCGGGCCGGCCTCGTGATCGACGAGGGCGGCGCCATCGTCGAAGACGTCTTCCCGGGGGTCAGCGGGCCGATCGCGGTCGTTGGAGTGAGCGAGAAGGGAATCCTGACCGTCACCCTCACCGTGGATCAGCACGGCGGCCACGCCTCGACTCCCCCGAGGCTGTCTGCGACCGCCCGGCTCGCGAGGGCGATAGTGCGGCTCAACCGGCGGCCGTTCCGTGCGGGCTTCAGCGCGCCGACGCTCGAGATGATCGGCACCCTCGGGGCGCACGCGAGGGGGCCGCTGCGCCTCGCCTTCACCAACCTGTGGCTCACCAGGCCGATCCTGCTCGCGCTGTTCGCGAGGTTGAGCGACGAGACGAACGCCCTCATCCGCACCACCCAGGCGGTGACCATGCTGCGGGGCAGCCAGGCGGCCAATGCCCTCGCGGAGCGCGCGGTCGCCACCGTCAACATCCGCGTCTCGATCGATTCCCGCGTCGCGGATGCCGTGGCTCACGTTCGCCGCGCCATTCACGACCCGCGGGTGGTAATCGCCGTGCAGCATCCCCACGAGCCGTCCCCGGTGTCCCCGACCAGCGGACCGGGCTGGGAGTTGGTGCGGCGCACCATCGGCGAGACCTTCCCCGGCACGATCGTCACGCCGTATGTGATGATGGCGGCCAGCGACAGTCGTCATTTCACTCGCATCAGCGACTGTGTCTACCGGTTCAGCCCGTTCGAGATGTCGGCGGCCGAGCGTGGCACCCTGCACGCCAGAAACGAGCGGCTGCGGGTGTCCACGCTGCTGCGCGGGGTCGACTTCTACACCCGTCTGATCGCCGGGCTGTGAGCCGGGTCGACTAGGATCCCGGCCTCTAGGAACCCGGCCTCGCGTACTCGTCGAACATGATGGCCTGGATCGGGCGGCTCATCGGCGGCTCATCGCGCAGCCGCTCGAGTGCCGGACGCAGCTCGGTCAGCCACGCCTCGTAGCCCGCCGCGTTGAGGTGCAGGCGATCGTCGGAGTACGCCGGGTTGAGCTCGCCGTCCTCGAGAGCCATCGTCGGCCAGAGGTCGAGATACTGAGCGTGCACCGTCGGCGCGAACTGGCGCAGGTGGATGTTCGCCTCACGGATGCGGTCGGCGAACTCCCGTCCGCGGGGAAGCACGGACTGCACGAGCATGCGAGATCCCGGCAGGTCGCGGCGCAGGTCGACCAGAATCGACTGGATGTTGCGCACGAGCTGTTCGACGTTGCGTCGCATCCCCAGGTCGTTGGTGCCGATCAGGAGCACGATCTCGTCCGGCTTTGCAGCGACCACGGTGTCCAGACGCGCCAGCACGTCCTCGGTGCTGTTGCCGGCAACACCGAAATTGAGGGTGGTGGCGCCGGGAAACCAGGTGGCCCAGTCCCCGCCCTGGGTCATGCTGTCGCCGAGAAAGAGTACGGTTTCTTCAGTCATTGTGTGACCTCCCGAGGTCGCGTCATAGTGAGGACCACTTACTCCATGATCGCCTGCCCGGCTGGGAATCGCTAGGGACCTTCGGCCGGGAGGTCACGCCGCGACCGTTTCGTCGGCCTCCCGAGACTTTGCCTGCACCTCGGCGGTCTGGGTGATCTTGTCCGCCATCCCGCTGAAGATGATGCCGTGGAACGGCAGGATGCTGAACCAATACAGGCGCCCGGCAAGCCCCTGCGGAAAGAACACCGCCCGCTGCCGATAGTGGGACCCGCCCCGGCTGTTCGGCGTGACGCTCAGTTCGAGCCAGGCCTGGCCTGGCACCTTCATCTCGGCCCGGAGCCTCAGGAAGCTTCCGCGCCGCAGTTCCTCGACCCGCCAGAAGTCGAGGGCGTCGCCCGCGTTCAGGTGGTCGGGATTGCGGCGGCCGCGGCGCAGTCCCACTCCCCCCACGACCTTGTCCGCCCAGCCGCGCACGGCCCAGGCGAGCGGGAACGAGTACCAGCCGTTGTCGCCCCCGATGCCCTCGATCACGCGCCACACCTCGCCGGCCGGGGCGTCGGTGTCCCGTTCCTTGAGATCTGTGTAGACGGTGTGGCCCGTCCAGTCCGGGTCGCTCGGCAGCAGGTCGCTCGGGGCCCCGCGCACGGCCGAGTTCTGCCAGCTGGTGACGACCTCGCCGTCCCGCATCCGTTCGAGCGCCAGCTTGACCGCCGTGCGGTAGCGTGTGAGGCCGCCCTCCGGATCGGGGATGTACTTCTCGATGTCGTGTTCGTGAACGACGCAGTCGTACTGCAGCGAGGCGATGATCGGCACCGCCAGGGACCGCGGGATCGGCGTCACGAGATTGACCCATTGCGACGCGAGCCACGGCGTGAGCACGGGCAGGGAGGCGATCGGGCGCTGTTTGAGGCCGGCCTCGAGGGCGTAGCCGTTCATCATCTGGCCGTAGCGCAGCACGTCCGGACCGCCGATGTCGAACGTGCGGTTGACTTCGGCCGGGAGCCCGGCGGCCTCGACGAGGTAATAGAGCACGTCGCGGATCGCGATCGGCTGGATGAAGTTGCGCACCCACTTCGGCGCGGGCATGTACGGGAGCACGTCGGTGAGGTGGCGGATCATCTCAAACGAGGTCGATCCGGACCCGATCACCACTCCGGCCTGCAGGGCAGCGGTCGGCACGCCGGACTCCATCAGGATCCTGCCCACCTCGGCCCGCGACCGGAGGTGCGGGGACAGTTCGCCGTCCGGGTGGAGTCCGCCAAGGTACACGATCCGCTCGACGCCGGCCGCCTTGGCGGCGCGAGCCACGTTCGTCGCCGCGGTGCGCTCGGTCTTCTCGAAGTCGCCCTTGCCGCCCATCGAGTGCACCAGGTAGTAGAGCACGGAGATGCCGTCCAGGGCGGGGACGAGGGTCGACGCCTCGCCGAGGTCGCCCGCGATGACCTGCACGTCGTCGGCCCATGGCACGTCGATGAGCTTGCCCGGGTCACGCACGAGCACCCGCACGGTGTAGCCGGCGGCGAGGAGGCGGGGCACGAGGCGCCCGCCGATGTATCCAGTGGCACCGGTCACGAGAGCTGTTTTTCCATTGGCCATCGTCCCAGCCTAGGGACAGCCCCTGAAAACCGGATAGGAATCCCGACCCCTTGACAGGCGGCCGGAAGAGTGCGGGCTCAGCTCCCCGGAGGCCGCCGACCTCGGCGGCGCAGCACCTGGCCATAGATGCCGCCGGCGACCCCGAGCACCACGAGCACGCCGCCCAGCAGATAGCCGAACGGGAAGGGGGTGGACGAGGCGGCCAACTTCGCCGCGAGAGCCGGCTGAGACCGGGCGGTCGGTTCGGCAATCGGCTCGGCACTCGGTGAGGCGGTCGGCTCGACGCTCGGTGTGGCCGGCACCGACGGGGCGGGGAGCGCGGCCGGCGCGGGCGCCGCGGCCTTCGGGGCCGGAGCCGCGGGCGCGGCGGCCGGCGCCGCGGCGACCGGAGCGGGAGGGCCGACGTGCCCCGGATACTTGCCGAAATCCTCGACGCCCCAGGTCACGCCGTTCACGGTGATGAAGGCGATGCCGATGTCTGTGAAGTCGCCGAGGATGTTCGCCCGGTGGCCCGGGGAGTTCATCCACGCCGTGTGCATCGCGCCCGGTGTCGGCTGGCCCATCGCGATGTTCTCGCCGGCCCGCGTCCATCCGGCCGGGATCTGCGCGCTGTAGTCCGGGTTGTGCACCATGCTGTTGGACGCCGCCATCTGCTGCGCCCACTTCAGGGCCACCGCATCCATCGCGGCGTTGCGCAGCAGCCCGGGCTGCCCGTTGGCCGCGCGGGCCTGGTTCACGAGGGACCCGATGGTGTCGGCGTCGCTCGCCGATGCCGACTGCACACCGACCGCGCCGACCCCCACGAGGGCGAGCGTCGCGGTGAGCAGCACGGCCGCGAGGCCGCGCGCCCCGGTGCTGATTCTCGGCTTCCGCATCCGACAAGCCTAGGACGTCGCCACCGGGCCCCTCGCGGCCGCCCCGGGCGCCCTCCGCCGCATGCCGGGCGGCGTGACGCCGGAGGCCGGACATTCTCGGCCCTCTGGCGGAGCCGCCCGCATCGGTTGGGCCGTGGTCTACAGGACGGGGCCCGGAGGCGTGGTTGCCCACCCCGCAGACTCTGGTTATGCAGGACGGTGTATGCAGGACGGTGTGTGCAGGACAGTTTGCGGAGGACAGCCTGGAGCCTGCGGGGCGGACACCCGAGGACGGCGGCACCGTCCTGCACAACGTCCTCTACAACGCGTCCTGCAGAACTGGAGTCTGCGGGGTGGGCGCCCTGCACGCCCGAGCCGTCCTGCACAACGCGTCCTGCACAACGCCTCCCAGGGGCACGGGAGCGCCCCACAGTGGCGGGGACAGGCGGGCAGTGCAGCTAGAGAAGCCCCTTGGTGTGCCAGACGGTCTTGGTCTCGGTGAAGAAGGTCACTCGCTCCACCGAGGGGGCCGGGATGCCGACCTCGGGCGGAAGCACACGCTTGAGCGTCTCGGCGGCGGCGATCTGCAGGTCGACCCAGGTCTGGTCGCCGGCGAGATCTCCGGCCCCGGCCAGGTCGATCGCGTTGACGTCGGCGTGGCTGGCGAGCCACGGCGCGATCTCGGCCGCCGATCCCGTCAGCACGTTGACGACGCCGCCGGGCACGTCGCTCGTGGCGAGGACCTCGGAGAGGCTGATGGCGCTCAGCGGCGCCGCCTCGCTCGCGACCACCACGACGGTGTTCCCGCTCACCAGGGCCGGTGCCACGACGCTCACCAGTCCGAGCAGGCTGGACTCCTGCGGGGCGACGATCGCCACCACCCCGGTCGGCTCCGGGGTGGAGATGTTGAAATACGGACCGCTCACCGGGTTGCCGTTACCGGCGACCTGAACGTACTTGTCGGCCCAGCCGGCGTACCAGACCCAGACGTCGATCGCGGCATCCACCTGCCGCTCGGCGACGGCGGACGACACTCCCTCACCCTGGCTGATCTCCTGCACGAACTGGGCGCGACGGCCCTCCAGCAGTTCGGCGATGCGGTAAAGCACCTGGCCGCGGTTGTACCCGGAGGCTCCAGACCAGCCGGGGGCCGCCGCGCGGGCGGCGACCACCGCATCCCGGGCGTCCTTGCGGGATGCCTTAGCCGCGTTCGCGAGGAACGCGCCCTTGGCAGTCGAGACCTCGTAGACCCGCCCGGACTCGCTGCGGGGGAACTTGCCCCCGATGTAGAGCTTGTAGGTCTTGGCGACGGCGATCCGGCTCATTTGGTGGCTCCCTTGGCGATCGTGGTCTGGCTGCCCCAGCCGGCGGACTCGAGATAGGCGGCGAGTCCGTGGCGGCCGCCCTCGCGGCCGTAGCCGGACTCCTTGTAGC